>JAGCPK010000099.1 GCA_017965725.1 Prevotella sp. | reverse complement strand
TGTCCTTTGTTCTCTAAGTCTTCGCGTTGGGTAATATCAATTTCTGCGTTCTTATATCCTTTCTCGTCGAAGTATCTTACGGCAAGGATTTTGGCACGGTCAAGCACGTTTCTCGTCAGACTCATACCCCTTACCATACCAAGTTTTGACTCTAGATCTTCGCGTTCCGTCTTCTTTACGCCGATGTAGTTGATGTTGCTTACGCGGGGGTGCAGGGCCAGGGCGATATGGAGGTAGATCTTTGAACCCACGATGGAGTCAGCACTAATCTGTACCTTCGAGAACAGTCCGTTGCGCCAATAGCGCTTCACCGCTTCGGTAATCTGGATGCCTGGCACCTCGATCTGTTGTCCGACGGTCAGTCCTGACAGTCCTGTCAGCACATAGTCTTCGTAGCCTTCCACACCTGATGTGGTGATACCTCCAATCGTACATGAACGGGGTGTACCGGCATACGAGATGTCGGGATTGATAATCTTGTCTTGAGCCGATAAAGGTGAAAAGGTGAAAAGGTGAAAAAGTGAAAGCAATACAGCCTTCATCCATATTCCTTTTGCCTTATACCTTATTATATTATATAAATTCATTATTCTTTCGTTCACCTTTTCACCTTTTTACTTTTCTTCGGCTTCCACCTGGGCCTCGGTTTTACCGAAACGGCGCTGACGACTCTGATAGTCAACAATGGCCTTGTAAAGAGCCTCTTCGTCGAAGTCAGGCCAATAGGTGTCGCAGAAATAGAACTCTGAATAGGCGCACTGCCAGAGCAGATAGTTCGAGATGCGCAGTTCACCTCCTGTACGGATCAGCAATTCGGGGTCGGGCATGAAGTTGGTCCACAGATGGTCGTTGATAGTCTGTTCGGTAATGTCTTCTGCCTTCAGTTCACCGTTTTTCACCTCTTCTGCTATGAGACGTGTGGCTTTAGTCAGTTCCAGTTTTGATGAATAACTCATGGCCATGACGACAGTCATCCGCTCACCGTCCTTCGTCAAGTCTTCCATGTAACGGATCTTATCCTGTACAGACTGAGGCAGACGGTCCATGTCACCTACCATGCGGAACTTGATGCCGTTATCTGTAAACAGATCCATCTCCACAAAACTGAGGACCAGTCCCATCAGGGCTTCTATCTCGTAGGCGGGACGGTTCCAGTTCTCTGTTGAGAAGGTGTAAAGGGTCAGATACTTCACACCTAGTCGGGCACACTCTGAAGTGATTTTCTTCACGGTTTCCACTCCTTCCTTGTGTCCGAAGGTTCTATCCAGTCCACGGTCCATAGCCCAGCGCCCATTACCGTCCATAATGATGGCAATGTGCTGCGGGATGCGGTTCATATCCAGTAGTTCTTTCATATATCTAATATCTGTCGTTATTACAAGTCTTACATTTTGCCCAGAGGTCGTAGGTCAGGGCTATCTGGAGGATGCTGAAACTGTCAGTGTTCTTAAAGATACCACTGCTCTTGATGCCGTATGGATCGGTGACGCCGTCGAGTTTGTCGCTGAGCGTGAAATGTATTCTCCATTCCGCAGCCAGGTTCAGACGTTCGCCAATCTTATATTTGACACCTGCGCCTATGGGCAGGTTGACGGCAATGCCTTTCTTCGGTCCTTGGTAGTAAGCTATTCCCAATCCTGGGGCGATATAGGGCGTCAGTCTTTTGGCTCCACGGTATTCGCGTCCAGTGCCAAAGGGCCAGAAGTTGTACTCATAGCGTACGCTTCCATCTACCACCTTAGTGTCGAACTCATAAGGTCCTTGCGGATACCATGTCTCTACATGGTCTGATGAGCCTTTCATCTTTCCATAACCGAGGGTCATCCCCACAGCCATTCTTGGATTCATCTTATATTTCACCATCGCATTTACCCAGGGGCGCATCCCTTTTGTCAGATTACCGTTGAAATCGCCCAGATAAGTGATGGCTCCTACACCTGCCCCCACTTCCAACCGATACTCTGGATCTTCCTGGGCGGTAGTAGTGATAAGTGAAAAGTGATAAGTGATAAGTACAAAGAGTACTTTCACCAGCCACCGTCTCTTGTCGTCACTACTCCTCATGGCTGTTGGTGCTTGTGCTACTTGGCCCACGTAATCGTGGTTCGCCATAGTTGCCCGTTGTCGAGTTCTCTCAAGTAGAGGCGTCCACTTTCGTCGGTGGCCGCCTTGATATTGTAACTCTCCAGTTCTTTGGGTAGAGTCAGTTCATCGGTGGTCTTCCAGATGATGCCTCCATCGCGGGTCTTATATATCTTCCCATCACTGCCGATGGCGTAAACGTTGCCGCTAAGCCATACGAGACTGACGGGATTCATTTTTGGCAGATAATAACTCTTACTGTCCTTAGTGGAGATGTTCACCCATTTTGCTTCAGTGGCGATGGCATCCCTGTCAACGATCTTTCGCCATATCGTGCAGGCTTCCTCATTGCTCTCGCAACAGCCTACCATCAACTCATAGTCTGCGTTCTTGCTGACCGTATATGGATAAGAGATCCATGAGATACCGCTTGTAGGCAACAGGGTGGCGTCTTCGCCTTCACCGAGTGTCTCTTCCGTCCAAGTGTCTCCGTTATCTTTTGACAATTTGAAACTCTCTCCCTCTCCCTTTTCCAACAGGATGTCATTGAAGAGGGTCTGCGGTACTTCATCAGCATTGGCTACACGCTCCCACTGAATCTCTTCGGTACTTGTGTCTTTGACATTGACGTTCACTTGATAGGAACGGAAACCAGACCCGTCAAGCGCATACACGCGAATCTCTCTTGGCTGTGAAAAGTCGATGCTGTCGGCACTGCTATAATAGAACAGCGAGTCGTTGGTCAGACTCTTGATAATAATCTGACCGCTGTTCTTGCTGGTGATAGAGACTAATATGTGTTCGAGGTCACAGCCTGTGGGCAATGGTTCACGGTTGTATATCTGATGTTGATATTGGTCGATATTGAAGACCGGCAGTCCACTCTTCAATGTTGTTATCGTGGTGGTGTCGTTTCCAGCGGATGTCTTGGTGTGAATGTATCTGTTAACTACCGACAGTTCAAAAGTGGTAATGGCCATGTCGTCGTAGTACGTCACCTCGGTGTCATCCCCTTTCAGACACGATGTCAGACAGGATGCTATCAACAGCATGATACACAATGCATGGATATATCTTTTCATCAATTCTGTTCTGTTTTATTGTAATTTGGCTGCAAATTTACGCACAATTCCTCAAAAATGTGTCATTTTTACCTTATAATTAAATAAAATATGCCAATATTTGACCGATTTTAAGTTAGTTTAGGGTTTCAGACGAAAAAAGAGTGCGGTATGAATCACTCACCCCGCACTCTTCTAACGGTTGTTGGCTTTATTACCTTATATTGGTATGCATTAAAGTAGCGATACTGATAATAGTAGCTATAATAACGCAACCCAACAGAACCGTTGTTTGAAAATCTAATAACATAATCTTTACCTTAAAAACTAACTAAACCTAATGAATAAGAAACAATCTCACGATTGCATGTGCAAAGGTACAAAAATATATGCGATTATGCAATTAATAAAGGCGATTCCCGAAGAAATCGCCCTTTATTTTGATGTAAGTCAAAAAAACAAATTACAGCTTCGGACCAGCAGCTACAAGAGCCTTACCAGCCTCATTGGTGGTGTACTTGCCGAAGTTCTTGATGAAGCGGGCAGCCAGATCCTTAGCCTTCTCCTCCCACTCAGCAGCGTTTGCATAAGTGTCGCGAGGATCAAGGATAGCAGGATTCACGTTGGGCAGAGCTGTGGGCACCTCGAAGTCGAAGTATGGAATCTTCTTGGTCTCAGCCTTCAGGATGCTTCCGTCGAGGATAGCATCGATGATACCACGTGTATCGGGGATAGAGATACGCTTGCCAGTTCCGTTCCAACCAGTGTTCACGAGGTATGCCTTGGCACCGCTCTTCTCCATGCGCTTAACCAGTTCCTCAGCATACTTTGTGGGGTGCAACTCGAGGAATGCCTGACCGAAGCAAGCAGAGAAAGTAGGAGTGGGCTCGGTGATGCCACGCTCTGTACCAGCCAACTTAGCTGTGAAACCAGAGAGGAAGTAGTACTTGGTCTGCTCAGGAGTCAAGATAGATACTGGAGGCAGTACGCCGAATGCGTCAGCAGAGAGGAAGATCACGTTCTTAGCCTCTGGACCAGCGCTCTTCTTGTTCACCTTCTGGGCAATCTTCTCAATGTGGTTGATAGGATATGATACACGAGTGTTCTCGGTAACGCTCTTGTCAGCGAAGTCAATCTTGCCAGCACCGTCAACAGTGACGTTCTCGAGCAAAGCGTCGCGCTTGATGGCACCATAGATGTCAGGCTCATTCTCCTTAGAGAGGTTAATAACCTTAGCGTAGCAACCACCCTCGAAGTTGAACACACCCTCGTCGTCCCATCCGTGCTCGTCGTCACCAATCAGCAGACGCTTGGGATCGGTTGACAGTGTGGTCTTACCAGTACCAGACAGACCGAAGAAGATAGCGGTGTTCTTACCCTCCATGTCGGTGTTAGCAGAGCAGTGCATAGAAGCGATACCCTGCAGGGGCAGATAATAGTTCATCATGGAGAACATACCCTTCTTCATCTCACCACCGTACCAGGTGTTGATGATGCACTGCTCACGGGTAGTAGTGTTGAAGGCTACGCAAGTCTCTGAGTTCAGACCTAGTTCCTTGTAGTTCTCAACCTTTGCCTTAGAAGCGTTGTAGATGACGAAGTTGGGCTCGAAGTTCTCCAACTCTTCCTTGGTGGGCTGGATGAACATGTTCTCTACAAAGTGAGCCTGCCAGGCCATCTCCACGATGAAGCGGACGGCCAGACGGGTAGCCTTGTTGGCACCGCAGAAAGCGTCCACCACGTAGAGCTCCTTGTTGGAGAGCTCCTTCTTGGCTATCTCCTTAACCTGGGCCCAAACGGCCTCGCTCATGGGGTGGTTGTCGTTCTTGTAGCCCTCAGTGGTCCACCACACCT
>JAGCPK010000009.1 GCA_017965725.1 Prevotella sp. | reverse complement strand
TGAGGCCAAGATCCAACTCTACACCATCGAGCAGAACGTCAACTATGCCATCAATGAGCGTCCGCTGTCAAGAGGCGAGGTGCAACTGGGCATGAACTGCAGCACCAGAGGTACCTACACGCTGACTATGGTCACCAGTGCCGACTGCACGGTGAAATTGATGGACCGCCAGACTGGCGAAGAGGTGATGCTGGCCAACGGCGACACCTACACCTTCGAGAGTGAGACAGGCGTCTTCGACAACCGATTCACCATCTGCTTCACATCAGGTGAGGCCACTGGCATTCAGAACTTCAGCAACACTCAAGACACTAACGACACCTACTACGACATGCAGGGTCGCCGCATCAGCAAGCCTGAAAAGGGTATCTATATCCAGAACGGCAAGAAAGTGGTGGTGAAATAAATGAGAGTGACGAGAGAATCATTATGAATAACTTTTAAAGTGAATCATTATGAACAGAATATATAGTTTATGCCTGTTGCTTCTGTGCCAACTGTCCCTATGGGCACAGGTGGGAGCCACAGACGACTTCAACCCAGTCAACCCGCCTCATCCCGAGACGTTGGAAGGCACCTATCGGGTCTTCGTTAAGACGCAGCCCGAGGGGCAAAAACTTCAAACCAGTCTGCGGAGTGGTGAGTGGTTCAAGGCAGGTAAGGAGTGTTCCATCCATGCCGGCGATTATGATAACTATAAGTTCCTATATTGGCAAGAGGATGGTGAGACTGTCTCAACAGACCGGGAATACACGTTTACGATGCCGGAACATGACGTCCACCTGGTGGCTGTCTATAAGTTCTCACCCCGCAACCCAGCCAACCCGAACAGCAACTTCTGGAATGCTGAAACGGGCGAACTGATCATTGACGATTTCTATCCCGGTGAACTCTACTCGGCTATTTACAATAAAGTGGGCGGTGACAACCTCGACAAGGTCACCTCGCTCACCATCATTGGAACTGTTGACGATTGGGATGCAGGAAATGTAAGAAATCTCAGCCAGTGTACCGTGCTCGACTTGAGCCGTACGAAGGGGATGAATTACGTGCCTAACTGGCTCTTCGAATACGATGAAACATTGACGGATGTCATCCTGCCCAGTTCTATAGAAAGGATCGAATGGTGTGCCTTCTACAATTGTACCTCATTAGAGAGGCTCACCTGCTATGCAGAAACGCCGCCCTATTTGGACCCCTCTGCATTTAATTGGGAAGAAGGCGCCAACGAAGGACTGATCATCTATGTGCCCGTCAATGCGCTCTCACTCTATCAGGAGGCCGAGGTGTGGAACAAATATACGATTCTGCCCATCTCCTCACAGGCCGCTGCCGTCGAGGTGAGCCTGCCGGCAGGAACAGACCTCTCCCTTTATAAGGATATGTTCCTGGAACTGGTTAACCAGAAGACCCAGAAGAAGCAGCGCTATGTGATCACAGAACGCCTGGCCTATACCTTCAGCGGTCTGCCTCATAACACGACCTATGACATTAATCTGGTCAACAAGAAAGGCGACATCTTAGGTCAGATAGCCGATGTGGTTCTGGGAACAGAGGACATTGCCGTCACCTTCGAGAGCCTGCTTACACCAAGAGAGTTGAACCTGACGGTGAAGACACCGGATGGAGAGGATGTCACCAACCAAGTGACCATCACATGGCTCGAAGAGGACGGCATCACCTATCTCAACAGCGGCGCCATCCTCGGCAGTATGCTGGATGAACAAATCGTGAACTATCGGGTCCAACTGTCGGAGGCTTTGGCTACACAATACCTCGAGCCCGCTATCGATTCTTGGCAGGTCACTAACGACAATGCCATCCTCGTCACACTGGCAGCCATTCCGACAGCCACAATGACGGGTAGTGTCATTGACGCCAAGACAGGGCAGCCCATCTTTAATGCGACCATCAACATCTCGCAGACATTGAACGGCCTATTCACCAAGAGTTTCAGCGCAAAGACCAACAAGGAGGGAATCTGGAGTTGTGAGGTCTTCCAGGCACCGTCCGTCATCACGGCTTCAGCCACGGACTATGTCAGCAAGACTCAGGAGGTCGAGGCAACAGCTACCAATATCGAAGCATTCAATTTACAGGACATCAACGGTACCACCATCCTGCTGAACTTCACCTATACGTCTATTGACGGTGAGACAGAAAACTTCTACGAAGATTTCAACAACGTCAACTATGAGGTATTTAACGGTGATACGGGTGAGCAGATCACGGAGTTAAACGTGCAGTATCCGCAGATTGTGCTGATGAATTCCTTGGGCGAAGGAACAATGCTGCTTGTAAAGGCAACCAGTAAGAACGGGAAGTTTAAGGAAGTGGATGCCAGAGGCATGGTCGATGCTGTAGATAAGGTGGATATCACACTGCCTATCCTGCAGTTCGGTGGTATCGCCGCCAGTTTCGACGCTTCCGGTAATGCCAAGACCTCTGGTATCCTCTACGATAGCAATGGTCATTTGGTGAAGACCTATGCATACACTGACGGTAAACTCGCCATCAGTGAACTGCCAGACGGCACCTACACCCTCGTTACGATGGGTAACAGCCAGTTCTTCAATGCCATCTACGACCTGACCCAGTTCCGTGAGTCTGGACTGAAGAAGGATATCGACTATGTGCAGAATGAGGTCTATGTGGTCAGTGGAGCCATCTCCGCTGTCAACAACAAGCAGATACCTTATCTTGACGAGACAAAACTGTACTACACCGGCGATGAGACGGCTATCACTGTCAACAAATCGCAGGTGACGGCAGGACAATTCCTGACCCTCAACAGCCGCATCGACTTCAAGGGTGCGTATGCCGACAAGGTCAGCGACGTCAAGTTGATTGTGAACCTGCCACAGGAGAGTAACTTCGTTGCCAACTCCGTCATGGTGGGTAACAGCACAGCAAGTTATACCAACAATGGTCAGCAAGTGGTCATTCCTCTGATCAACTACTCTGATAAGGTACGCTTCTGCATCAAGCCGACAGCAGGCGGTACCTACTCACCGGGCGCATCTGTCCAGTTCACCATGGACGGGAAAGAGATCACGCAGCCTATCGGCAATGTTACATACACTGTGAAGGATCTGTCCATCAATGTGCCTTCGGTCACTGCACAGACAACCGTTCCCGTCAGTGGTGTTGCCGTTGGAAAGGCTGAGATTGAGATCTACGACAATGGTATGCTGGCAGGCAAGACCAACTCACTTGCCAACGGTGCATGGGCAACGACCATCGATCTGGGCAAGCCCTACAATATGTCAGTACACCAGATCTATGCCAAGATCAAGGCTGATGACATTGAACTGGCCTCCGAGACCAAGAGCGTGACCTACGACAAGGATGCCATCCAGCCTGCAAAGGTGACGATGTTCTACAGCAATCCGGAAATCTACCAGAATTATGAACTGGTATTCGACTTCCTCAACCCGAAGACATCGCCGATGCGATACACCTATTATATATATAACAGGTCATTCACATTCACCGTTGACTTCACGGCTAACGATCCGGAGCGTATCTGCAACGTCATACTCTACGTGAAGACGGGTGACGGCAAGTGGCATCCGCTGGAGACCACCTGGGATGAGAACAAGAAGACATGGGTTGTCAGCCAAGAGTTCGGTAACATGTACGACGGTATCGTACCT
This sequence comes from Prevotella sp., assembly GCA_017965725.1. Classification (GTDB taxonomy): domain Bacteria; phylum Bacteroidota; class Bacteroidia; order Bacteroidales; family Bacteroidaceae; genus Prevotella. The sequence goes on along the minus strand of JAGCPK010000009.1, from coordinate 15,284 downwards.
GTGAACGTGGATGTAGCCTATAACTTCATCAGCGACTCACCCATCGACAACAGTTCGGCCTTCCAGACCGAGATGGATGCCATCGATATGTTCTGCGAACGAGGTGCCGACATGGTCGTTGATATGATTACTGTCAACCCGGAGGATAATAACACCTACCTCCTGGAGAGTAACGTCGTTGATGGAGCAGCAGTACGTGTCAAAGTCGAGGAACTCGACTACGCCACAGCATCTGCCCTGACATCGGAGGAGCAGTTCTCCTTCGCCAGCGAGGATGACGGATTCTTCTGCGTGCTGGATGCCCTAACGGACAATACCTATGAGGCAACCATCGTTGACACCAAAGAACAGTCTGCATTCAGAATGACCCTGTCTGATCCCTCTGACCCACAGACTGCCGACGACCAGACACCGTCAAGTATCCGCAATGCCATCAACGCATTCAAGAGTATGGATGGTGCCAAGTTCTTCAAAGGTCTCAGCATGTTTACCAATATGTTCGGACTGAAGAAATACACGGAAGCCACCGGCTTCAAGAACTGGCTCGGTATCTTTGAGGACTATATGAACAACGATCAGGCCTGGCGCCTGGCTGTCACCAATGCCATCTTTGCTAAGTGTGACAACGGCTATCGTATCACCTCCGAAGAGAAGAGAACAGAACTGAACAATAAACTTCTGGAGATTGAGGGTAAGTTCGACGCATTCCACAATAAGAACCTCGCCTACCTGAAGTGCTACAAGACAGCCCTGGCCAATGCCGCTCTGTATGAGATTGGCATCAGTGTGGGTGCTGCCGGTAATATTGAACTTCTCAAGGCTCTGTCTGCCAAGAACGTACTGACGCCTGAACGTCTGGCTAACCTGCTGAAGATCTTGGGCCACCAGATCATCACAGGACAGGCTACCGTCATTCAGCCGGAGGCCAACTTCCAGGTGACAGAAATCAGCATTTGGGCACCTCAGCAGAATGCTGCACTCTCACAGGAGTATCAGGAACTGATCAACGAGGCCAAGGCAGCCTACAACGACTGCAAGCCTGAGAATGCACCTACGGACGACACGCAACACAACACGGTTAATCCGGACTGCGACGTGCCCATCGATCCGTCAGGCTATGTCTATGAGGGTGTCACCACGAACCGCGTCCAGGGTGCTACGGCTACCATCTATTATAAGGAGCCTATTTATGAATGGGGCGAAATCGTTGGTGAAAGAGAAGTGAAGTGGGATGCTGAGGAGTATGCTCAGGAGAATCCGCTGTTCACCGACGAGAACGGTATGTACCGTTGGGATGTGCCGCAGGGCGTATGGCAGGTGAAGTTCGAGAAGGAAGGTTATGAACCTACCCAGTCGGAATGGCTGCCTGTACCCCCACCACAATTGGATGTGAACATTGCCATGACACAACTGGCCCAGCCTGAAGTGAATGGTGCAAAGGCATTCAGTCAAGGTGTGGAGATTGAGTTCGACAAGTACATGATGCCTGAATCACTGACGACAGACAACATCATTGTACAGAAGAATGGCACTGTGATTGAAGGTACCGTCAAACTGCTCGACGAAGAGAAAGCCGACGATAGCAAGAAGGCCGCAACCTATGCCTCAAAGGCTCTCTTCGAAGTACCAGAAGGACAGGAACTGACCAGCACAGACGTGATTCTCTTGACAATCAAGAAGGCTGTCAAGAGTTATGCCGGCATTACTATGGAGCAGAACTACCAACAGGAACTCGATGTCCTGCCTATCGTACGTAAGATTGAGGCTGATGCCGGTGATAAGATCAACGTGACCTACGGTGGCGAACGTAAGTTGACTGTGGCTGCCAAGCCAGGCGAGGCTGCCAAGGGTAAGATACTCACCGTGAAGTCACTCTCAGAGAGTATTGTAAAGGTTGGTGCCGAGACTCTGACACTTGACCAAGACGGACAGGCAGAACTGACCATCACAGGTGAATTGCCCGGATCGACAGCACTGGCCTTCACTATTGAGGACAGCGACGTGAAGGGACAGATTACCGTGAACGTGAAGGAGGCCGCTGACCTGATTACCCTGGCTCCGACAGCCTCGCGCATCTCTGGAGCCGAAGTGTATAGCGGCGATCAGATCAAACTCGAATCCGAAACCAACGGCGCAAAGATCTACTATACCCTCGACGGAACCAATCCAAGCAAGAACAGCAAGATCTTCAACGCTGACGAGCCTATCGTGATCACTCAGGACAATGTGACCATCAAGGCTATGGCACAGGGTGCCGATCTGCCGGAGAGTGAAGTGAAGGAGTTCACCTACACGCTGAAGAAGACCGCTCTGAACTATCAGATGCCAGCAAACTGGAAGTGGATCTCTCACAACATGGCTACTCCTCTGAAGCCCACCGACTTCCAGAATGTGGAGCGTATGATCAGTCAGACGGCTGAAGTCATCAATGACCCGAAGGCTGGCCTGATCGGTAATCTCCAGAACCTCGAGCCGACTATGGCATATAAGGTAAAGAGTTCTGCTGCTTACGAGAAGCAGTTGTCAGGCTACGAATTCAATGCCAGTGCCAATGCCGTTCCTCTGGAGGCTGGATGGAACTGGATCGGATACCCCGTCAGTCAGACAATGACCCTCGATGAGGCTCTGAAGTACTTCACACCTTCTGATGGTGACATGATTGTTGGTCAGGACGGATATGCTGAGTATGACGGTGGCTGGTATGGAACACTCGAGAAGTTGGATCTTGGAAAGGGTTACCTCTATAAGTCTGGTAAGAGATCTGAGATTGAGTATAATACCTCGTTCGTCTCGACTGCCGGTAGCCGCCTGAAGAAGGCAAAGAAGATTGCCAATAGTCCTTGGACTTACGACAAGTATACTTATCCCAACATCATGCCTGTGACGGCTGAACTCTATGAGAACGGTGTCAAGGTGGATGACGGCGAGTATATTGTCGGTGCATTTGCCGGTACAGAATGCCGTGGTATCGGTACCTGGATTGAAGGCCGCTTGATGATGAACGTCTATGGTGATGGTGGTGAGGACATCCACTTCGTTGCCTACAACACGGCCAGCGAGCGTTTCTACGACCTGATGGAGGATGTGAACTTCACAGCCGACAACATCGGTAACTGGCGTTCACCGTACGCTCTGTCATTTGGCGGACAGGCTACAGGCATTGACCAAGCCGTCAGCGGTGAGTTCAGCGTCACGCCGACCGTCGTAAATGACTATGTCGCTGTGAGCGCAGGAGGCCGTAACATCAGCCGACTGACTCTGACAAACGCTGGCGGACAGGCTGTCATCACAGTCAACGATCTTGGTCGTGGCGGTACAATTACCACATCATCACTTCCTGAGGGTGTCTATATTGTAACCATCCAGGCTGAAGGCCAGAACTACTATCAGAAGATCATTAAAACCAACAAGTAAACTATGAAGAAGAGATTATTTATATTGACTTGCGTCTTGGCACTGTGGGCTTCGTCCCTCAGTGCCCAGTCGTGGGCTAATGGATTCGACTATCACAAGTACCAGTACTCCATGACCGTCTATTATCAGATAAAAGATGCCAGTTTTGACAAATATGACATTGCAGCATTTATCGGAAGAGAATGTCGGGGTATCGGTGAAGTTGTGACGGTAACAGGCTCCAATGAGACTGAGTTGACATACGGATTCTTAAAAGTCTATAGTAACAATGCAAGTGACGAGACCGTTACTTTCAAATGCTACGACAAAGAACAGGAAAAGGAATGGGCGATCCCTATAACAACCGTCCCCTTTGTCTCAGATGGCGTTGAAGGCTTACCCAGCGAACCCTTAACATTTAATTTGGGTAAAATTGGTGATGCCAACGGCGATGGCAATATCGATGCTGCCGATATCGTGGAAGTAGTGAAATATATCACGGGCAAACCATCGTACTTATTTGTTGAGCAATATGCCGATGCGAATGGGGATGGCACAGTAGATCTCGCTGATATCGTAACGATTGTGAACATGATCACTGGTAACTAGGTAATTGACACGATTACATCATAAAAGTGGCTGGCAGTTTGCCAGCCACTTTTATGTAATATAATAGAGAAAACTACTGCAAATAGTCGAGTTGCTTCTTCAGGGCTTGCAACTCAGCACGAACACCTATCAGCGATTCGAGCACATCCGTCTTCTTATCAACACCTTTACGGTTCTGAGTCAGGATTTTCTTGGCGGCAGCAATCTTGAAACCACGAACCTTCACCAGATTATGAATCACACGAATCTGCTCAATATCCTTTTCCTGATACTGACGGATCTTAGCTGGACCGCTCGTCTTCGGCTTCAGATACGGAAACTCCTGCTCCCAGTAACGGAGCGTACTCTCGTTTAAACCGAACATCTTAGCAACTTCGCTAATGTTGTAGTACAATTTGAGGTTTTTGTTCAGATTCAGTGCCATAACTTCAAGATTTTGCTGCAAAGATACAAAAAAAGCCACAGATTACACAGATTATCTTAGTTTTTTTTTAATTTTGCAGCCAGAAAAGATGAGACAAGGTAAAAGGATTGTATCAGCGTGGCTCTTATTATCGGTATTCACATCGATGATACTGCTCTCAGGCCTGCATCACCACGAGGAGATGACGGGAGCAGCCATTGACTGTGCCGACTGTACACACCACGTACATCACTCTGGACATCTCACCGTTGACACTAACCACATGGATGACTGTGTACTCTGCCAGTTCATCAGTCTTGTCTATACTGCAGCAGCCATCCTACTGGTTGCTATCTTATTCAGTCCTACCATTCAGGTCATTCCAAGCAATGTCAACTTCATATCCCGCAAGATTGACCAGTACAAATCCACTCGCGCCCCTCCTTTCATTCTGTAAACCAACCGCGAGAAACTATTACACATTATTTATTATATAAGAACAAACAGAATGGATAAAAAATATTTCATCCTGTCGCTGTTATGCATAGCCATAGCAGTGAAGGCGCAGGACTCTACCGATGTATTCTACCGTCACCTGAAACTGAATGAACTAGTGGTGACTGGTGTGACAGGTGACACCAAACTCAAGAACTCCACCGCTCCTATCTCGATCATATCGGGCAAGGAGTTACACCAAACCACTTCTACGAATATCATCGATGCCATTGCCAAACAACCCGGCGTGGCGCAGATTACCACTGGTAGCGGTATTTCGAAACCCATCATCCGTGGCCTGGGCTACAACCGTATCATCGCGATGAACGAAGGCATCCGACAGGAAGGTCAGCAGTGGGGTGACGAGCACGGCATTGAGATAGACCCACAGAACGTGAACTCTGTGGAAATCCTGAAAGGGCCTGCCTCACTGATGTATGGCAGTGATGCGATGGCAGGAGTAGTCATCCTGCATGGAGCCCCCATCCTACCAGAAGGAGAGATGAAAGCAACGGTCTCAACAGAGTACCAGACCAACAACGGACTCTTCGACTACTCGCTGAACTTCGCCGGCAACCAAAAGGGTTTCATCTGGGATGCCCGCTTTACAGACAAGATGGCGCATACCTACAAGAATAAATACGATGGCTACGTGCCTGGCTCTCAGTTCAAGGAACGGGCAGGTCGTCTGATGCTAGGAATGAACAAGCAATGGGGACACAGCCACCTGACCTTGACTGCCTTCCATCAGACTCCGAGCATCGTGGAGGGAGAACGTGACGAAGAAACCGGAGAATTAGAATGTGTCACAGATCATGTAAAGACGTATTCCAAGGCTTTGCCTTTCCAACAGATCAGGCACTATAAAGCCGTTTGGGACAACTCCTTTAATCTGCCCAAAGGTTGGCTGAAGGCTATTGTCGGCTACCAGCAGAACCAACGTCAGGAATTTGAGGAGAGCGAAGACGAGTATGAACTCTATTTCAAACTCCACACCATTACTTACGACCTGCGCTATCTCTCACAGGAATGGAATGGATGGAAAATGGCTGGCGGTATCAATGGTATGTGGCAACAGTCACTAAACCTCGGCGAAGAGTCGCTCATTCCAGAGTATCGGCTCTTCGACATTGGCGGCTATGTTACCATCAGTAAGACGATGGACAATCTGACTCTGAACGGCGGTCTGCGTTACGACAACCGGCACATAGACTTCCACTCTCGGAATTTCGGAGGCATCACAGGCAGCATCGGTGCTGTGTGGAACCTTTGCCAGCATACGAACCTCCGCTTGAACATCGCCCGAGGTTTCCGTGCACCTAATATGAGTGAACTTGGCAGCGATGGTATCCACGAGGGGACACTACGCTATGAAATCGGTAACCCCGACCTAAAGCCAGAATACAGTTGGCAGGCTGACCTCGGAATGGATTTCTCGTCGGAGTATATCTCCGCACAAGTGGCCCTCTTTGCCAACCGCATCGAGAACTATATCTTTGCCAAGCGTATTGACAGAATCCTGGAGGAAGGTTTCCGTACTTACGAATACACACAGGGGGATGCCCGACTGCTGGGCTTCGAGGCAGGCTTTGACTTCCACCCTATCCACTGCATTCACTTCGCCAACACCTTCTCCTTCGTCGATGCACAACAATTACACGTTGATAAGGATGCCAAGTACCTGCCGATGACACCTGCCCCCCGATGGACATCTGAGTTGAAGTACGAGATTACCCACCACGGACATAACACATTCAACAATGCCTACGTGGCCCTCGGTTTAGAGTGCAACCTGGCGCAGAATCATTACTACAAGGTGGATGAAACAGAAACCGCCACACCGAGTTACACTTTAATTAGTCTCTCGGCAGGCACTGACTTGAACATTCATAAGAAGAAGGTTGCAGAGTTGTATATCACTGCCGACAACTTATTGAACTGTGCCTACCAGAACCACTTGAGTCGCCTGAAGTACTGTGATGTCAATCAGGTAACAGGACGACATGGCGTCTATAACATGGGTCGCAATATCGTGTTTAAGGTGATTCTCCCTGTCACCATTTAAGATGAATCCCCGCCAACTGGCGGGGATTCATCTCTATAGATTTGCTAACTCAATCACTTTTTCAACTGCAGCACTCAGGCCATCGACATTTTTGCCGCCTGCCTGGGCGAAATGGGGCTGTCCGCCACCGCCGCCCTGGATAAGTTTGGCAGCCTCGCGTACCATCTGACCGGCATTCAAACCATGATCGCTGACCATATCGTCACTCATCATAATAGAGAGTTGAGGCTTGTTGTTGTCGTGAGAGCCGATGACGCAGAGCAACGAACCTTCCACGGCAGCACGGATCTTAAAGGCGAGGTCCTTGGCGGCAGCAGGATTCATTGGTGCTATGCCAGTGATGACCTTGACACCGTTGACCTCGCGACCTTTCTCCACCAGTCGCTGGGCAGCACGCTCCACAGCCTGAGCCTGGAAACCTTCTATCTCTTTCTTCATGGCATCGTGCTCCTCAATGTACTTCCTTATCACACCCTGCAAGTCCTTGGCGTTATTAAAGAACGACTTGATATTCTTCAAAATATCTTCCATCTGATAGAGGCGCTCCTCACAGTCACGACCTGTTGTGGCCTCAATACGGCGGATACCTGCAGCCACACTGCTCTCACCGATAATCTTGAAGAAGCCGATACGACCTGTGCTAGAGGCATGGATACCACCACAGAACTCACACGAAGGACCGAACCGGACCACACGCACCTTATCACCGTACTTCTCACCAAAGAGGGCGATGGCACCGAGTTTCTTGGCCTCATCGAAAGGCACATCACGGTGCTCGTCGATATGAATGTCCTGACGGATCATGTCGTTTACCATGCGCTCCACCTCACGGATCTGCTCATCGCTGACCTTCTCGAAATGGGAGAAGTCAAAGCGCAGGGCATCAGGCGAGACAAACGAGCCTTTCTGTTCCACATGATCGCCCAACACCTGTTTCAAAGCATAGTCGAGCAGGTGGGTAGCGGTGTGGTTGGCGGCAGAGGCATTACGCTTGTCGGTATCCACACAAGCCATAAACTGAGCCGACGGATCCTTCGGCAGAGCCTTCACAATATGCACTGTCTGGTTGTTCTCACGCTTGGCGTCAATGATCTCGATGGTCTCGGCTTCATTGCAGATAACACCACAGTCACCAACCTGTCCACCCATCTCGCCATAGAACGGTGTGTAGTCGAGCACAAGTTCATAGAACTCGTTTTTCTTCTGCGTCACCTTCCGGTAGCGGAGGATGCGGCACTCGTATTCCGTATAGTCATAGCCCACGAACTGCTGTTCGCCCTGAGCGAGTTCCACCCAGTCTGAGTTCTCTACGGCAGCAGCATTGCGGGCACGTTCCTTCTGTTTCTGCATCTCCACATTGAACTGCTCTTCGTTGACGGTGAAACTGTTCTCACGGCAGATCAACTCCGTAAGATCGAGAGGGAAGCCATAGGTGTCGAAGAGGCGGAAAGCCTGTACGCCGTCGAGTTCCGTCTTGCCCTCAGCCTTGAGTTGTTCCATCGCCTTGTCAAGCAGAGAGATACCCTTGTCGAGGGTACGGAGGAAGGCATCTTCCTCTTCCTTCATCACCTTCGTAATCAACTGTTGCTGAGCCTTGAGTTCGGGGAAAGCATCGCCCATCTCTGCCACCAGTGTCGGCACGAGTTTGTGGAGGAATCCCTCTTTCTGTCCGAGGAACGTATAAGCATAACGCACGGCACGACGCAGGATACGACGAATCACGTAACCAGCCTTGGCATTCGACGGCAACTGACCATCAGCAATCGAGAACGACACAGCACGCAAATGGTCGGCGCAGACACGCATAGCGACGTTGATATCATCCTGCGCCTTGTCAACCTCACCCTCCTCGAAGGTCGTATATTTCAGTCCTGTCATCTGCTCCTCCGCCTTGATAATCGGCTGGAAGATGTCTGTATCATAATTGGAATGCTTGCCTTGCATCATGCGGACAAGACGCTCGAAGCCCATACCCGTGTCTATCACGTTCATCGACAGTTTCTCCAAAGAGCCGTCGGCCTTGCGATTGAACTGCATGAACACGAGATTCCAGATCTCAATAACCTGAGGATCATCCTTGTTCACGAGGTCACGACCAGAGATGCCGCTGGCAGCACGCTGTTCTGGCGTACGGCTATCGACATGAATCTCCGAGCAGGGGCCACAAGGACCCGTGTCGCCCATCTCCCAGAAGTTGTCGTGCTTGTTGCCGTTGATGATATGATCCTCGGGCACGTGCTTGGCCCAATACTGGGCAGCCTCATCGTCGCGAGGGATATTTTCCTCGGGCGAGCCCTCGAAGACCGTCACGTAAAGATCCGCGGGATTCAGTTTCAGCACATCCACCAGATATTCCCACGCCATATCGATGGCGCCCTCCTTGAAATAATCGCCAAACGACCAGTTGCCCAGCATCTCGAACATGGTGTGGTGATAGGTGTCATGGCCAACTTCCTCCAAGTCGTTGTGCTTACCACTGACACGCAGACACTTCTGGGTGTCGGCACGACGGCGCGGCTCTGGGTCGCGGGTACCGAGGATAATATCTTTCCACTGGTTCATACCAGCGTTGGTAAACATCAGTGTGGGGTCATCCTTGATAACCATCGGTGCTGATGGCACGATGGCGTGCTGTTTTGACTCAAAAAATTTCTTGAATGAATCGCGAATCTCGTTTGCTGTCATCATCTTAATTTACTATTTGACAATTTACTATTTACAAATTTTGCGTGCAAAATTACACATTTATTTTGATATCTCAAAGGTTTTAGGAATATATCCTGTAAGAAAAAAAGAAAAACAGCATATTTCCCCAAATTATTTTCTTAGTTATGAAAAAATTGCGGCATAACTATAAAAAAAGTTTTCCTTAACTAAGGAGGATTTTTTTTCGTTTTTTCCTCGTCTGTTTCGTTAAAAATTTGTACCTTTGCAGTCGAAAGGCTAAAGACCAAGAAGAATGGACGACGAAATAAAGGACGAAGAGATTCTCGAAGAGCAGGAATCGGAACAGGGTGCAGAAGGTCATTCCGACTACAAACCCGTCAATCGCTTTGACGCAGCGGCGGTACATCACCTGAGCGGTATGTACCAGAACTGGTTTTTGGATTACGCTTCCTACGTAATCCTGGAGCGTGCCGTGCCAAACATCGAAGACGGTTTCAAGCCCGTACAGCGCCGTATTATGCACTCGATGAAGCGCATGGACGACGGCCGATATAACAAGGTGGCAAACATCGTGGGACACACCATGCAGTTTCACCCCCACGGCGACGCCTCCATCGGCGACGCGCTGGTACAACTTGGACAGAAAGACCTGCTTGTGGATACACAGGGTAACTGGGGCAACATCCTGACGGGTGACCGTGCCGCTGCACCCCGATACATCGAGGCCCGTCTGTCGAAATTCGCCCTCGACACCGTGTTCAATCCCAAAACCACTGAGTGGCAACTCTCTTACGACGGACGCAACAAAGAGCCGATCACCCTGCCGGTAAAGTTTCCCTTGCTGTTGGCGCAAGGTGCTGAAGGTATTGCCGTCGGCCTGTCATCAAAGATCCTGCCCCACAACTTCTGCGAGATCTGCGACGCAGCCATCAGTTACCTGCACGGACAGGAGTTCCACCTCTATCCCGACTTTCAGACAGGCGGTTCCATTGACGTATCGAAATATAACGATGGTCAGCGTGGCGGTGTGCTGAAAGTACGCGCCAAGATAGAAAAACTCGATCAGAAGACACTCGTCATCCGGGAACTCCCCTACTCCAAGACTGTTGGTACACTGATCGAGAGCATCACCAAAGCCATTGAGAAAGGAAAGATCAAGGCGAAACGTGTGGATGACCTCACCTCTGCACAGGTAGAGATCCAGATCCACCTGATGCCTGGTGTGTCAAGCGACAAGACGCTGGATGCCCTCTACGCCTTTACCGACTGCGAGATCAATATCTCGCCCAACTGCTGTGTCATCAGAGACGAAAAACCACAGTTCCTGACTATCAGCGATGTGCTTATCCACAACGCAGAACGCACGAAGGACCTCATCCGTCAGGAACTGGAGATCCGCAAGAACGAACTCCTGGAGCAACTGCACTTCCAGTCATTGGAAAAGATCTTCATTGAAGAGCGTATCTATAAAGACCGACAGTTCGAGCAGGCACCCAACATCGACAAGGTTTGCGAACATATCGATGAGCGACTGACGCCCTACTACCCCAGCATGATCCGTGAGGTGACGAAGGACGACATCCTGAAACTGCTGGAGATCAAGATGCAACGCATCCTGAAGTTCAATAAGGAGAAAGCCGACGAACTGATGGCACGCATTAAGGCTGAGATAGAAGAGATAGACCGTGACCTGGCCAACCTGACAGAGGTGACAGCCAACTGGTTCCAGTTCCTGAAGGACAAGTACGGTAAGGAGCATCCGCGTCTGACGGAGATTCGTAACTTCGACACCATCGAGGCTACGAAGGTGGCTGAAGCCAACCAGAAACTCTACATCAACCGTGCCGACGGTTTCATCGGCACCAGCTTGAAAAAGGACGAGTTCGTCTGCAACTGTTCCGACATCGACGACATCATCATCTTCTATAAGGACGGTAAGTACAAGGTGATCCGTGTGGCTGAGAAGGTGTTTGTGGGTAAGAGCATCATGCATGTAGCCGTATTCAAGAAGAACGATTCGCGCACCATCTATAATGTGGTCTATCGTGACGGCAAGAAAGGTTTTTATTTCATGAAACGATTCAACGTGACCACAGTGACTCGTGACAAGGAATACGACCTGACACAGGGCACACCCGGCTCGAAAGTGATGTACTTCACTGCCAATCCCAATGGTGAGGCGGAAATCATTAAGGTCACACTCGACCCCAACCCGAAAATCAAGAAGATTTTCCTCGACAAGGACTTCTCGGAGATTATGATTAAGGGACGCACCTCGAAGGGCAACCTCCTGACGAAGTTCTCCGTACACCGTATCGGACTAAAGAGTCACGGGCACTCAACACTCGGCGGACGCAAGGTATGGTATGATCCTGACGTCAACCGTCTGAACTACGACGAGCACGGCCTGTTGCTGGGTGAGTTCTATGACGAAGACCAGATCCTTGTCATTTTGAAGAATGGCGATTATTATCTGACCAGTTTCGACCTGAACATCCATTTCGAAGAGAACATCCTGCGCATCGAGAAGTACGATGCAGACAAAGTGTGGACAGCCGTGCTCTTCGACGCCGACAACCAGGGCTATCCCTATCTGAAGCGATTCCAGATGGATGCCTCGAAGAAGAAGCAGAATTTTCTCGGTGAGAACCCCACATCCAGACTGGTGCTCCTGACTGATGTCGTCTATCCGCTCATCAAGGTGACCTATGGCGGAGCGGATGAGTTCCGAGGCTCTGAGGAGATTGATGCCGAGCAGTTTATTACCGTCAAAGGTTTCAAGGCCAAGGGCAAACGCATCAGTACCTGGCAGATAGATAGTATCGAGGAACTGGAGCCTACCCGTTTCCCTGAAGAGCTTGAAGAGCCAGAAACCCCAGATGATCAGGAGATTCCGGAGGATACAGAGGATTTAGAAGATACGGAGGATGACGCTGACCCCGATGACGGCAAGCCTGTAATGGAAGAAGAACCCCCAATAGAACAAGAGCCCGCAATGGAAGGAGAACAAAGCGAGCCTGAGCCTCCTGTCGAGCAAGAACAGCCCCAACCAAAGGTCAAAAGCAAACAGCAGGTTCACGACGAACAGATCGGTCAACTGAGACTATTCGACGATGAGGATTAAGAGAAAAATCATAGGATCATTGGTTTCAGTATGTTTGCTGACCCCAATGTCTGCCCAACCCACCGACTCCACCCGCATTCGTACCTCCGTTGATATGGTGGGAGTTGGCGGCACCAACATTCTCGACACCTATCTGTCGCAGGAAAAGTTCTCTGGGACGGGTCTTTCCTATCTCCACCTCAGCGAATGGCAAAATAAAGACAGCCGTTGGAGTACCATCATACAACAGGAGGTCAACCTCTCTTTCACCAAAGACCGAAGCGAGAAAGTAGATGAACTGCAGGGCGACTACGGCTTCTTCTGGGGGAAATATTACAACTGGAGTCTGTTCGACCATCGACTCAAAATACAGGCAGGCGGCCTGATCAACGCTAATATCGGCTTCATCTACAACACCGCCAACTCCAACAATCCTGCGCAAGGTCGCCTTTCAGCCAATATCATGCCATCGGGTGTCGCCACCTACGACTTCCGTCTCTGGCAGAAACGCTTTTCGCTCCGCTATGAAATCGATTTGCCCCTTGTCGGCATCATGTTCAGTCCAAACTACGGACAATCCTACTATGAGATATTCAGTCAAGGTAACTACGACCACAATGTCGTGCCCACCACGTTTGTCTCTGCCCCTAACCTGCGCCAGCAACTCTCCCTCGACTGGAATGTCGGTCGCACGTGGACCCTCCGCATCGGCTATCTTGGCAATTATCAACAGGCAAATGTCAACAATCTCAAATCGCATATCTATGCCCATCGTTTCGTGATTGGTATTGTCAAGCGATTCCAAACCCTCCACTACCGCCCATGAGACAACACACTAGAATCATCAGGAAATGGATCATGATAGTGATACTCATCACTTCTCATTTCTCACTTCTCATTTCGTGTGTCGATGAGGCCGAACACGACAACACGCCCCAAGGCAACTTCGAGGCCCTTTGGACCATCATTGATGAACACTACTGTTTCTTTGACTATAAGCAGCATGAATATGGGCTCGACTGGAACAACATATATAATATATATAAGGTACGCGCGAATAATGACCTCAGCCGCGAACAGTTGTTCGAGGTACTCACCGATATGCTGGCCGAACTGAAGGACGGACACGTCAACCTATCGACAGCCTTCGACTTCGGGCGCTACTGGAATTGGTATGAAGACTATCCCTCCAATTTCAGCGACACCCTGCAGCGACGTTACCTGGGTACTGACTATAAGATTGCCTCTGGCCTGCGCTATACCATCCTTGACGATAACATCGGCTATATCTACTACGGGAGTTTTCAGGAAGGTATCGGCGAGGGGAACCTGGATGAAGTCATCCGTTACCTTGCCTTATGCAACGGCTTGATTCTCGATATCCGCAACAACGGAGGCGGCAACCTGACCAACGCTGAGAAACTGGCAGCCCGTTTCTGCAACGAGAAGACACTGGTGGGCTACCAACAACACAAGACAGGCAAGGGGCATAACGACTTCTCAAAGATGGAGGAACAATACCTGGAGCCTTCGAGTAATCTGAGATGGCAGAAATCCGTTGTGGTGCTGACCAACCGCCATGTGTTCAGTGCTGCCAACGAATTTGTAAAATATATGAAATGCCTGCCAATGGTGAAGACTGTTGGCGACAAGACGGGTGGCGGTGCAGGGCTCCCCTTCTCCAGCACACTTCCAAATGGTTGGACAGTACGCTTCTCCGCCTGTCCGATGTATGACCGCCAACGGCAACACACGGAATTCGGGATCGCCCCCGACTATCAGGTCAGCCTGACAGATGATGATTTCAGGCGTGGAAGAGACACGCTGATAGAATTTGCCCGTAAACTTTTGGTGGAATAATAAATTTTTCGTACCTTTGCACCCGCATTTAAGATAATCGCTCTTTGACAGAATGCGCTTGTGGCGGAATTGGTAGACGCGCCAGACTTAGGATCTGGTGGCTTAGGTCGTGTAGGTTCGAGTCCTATCAGGCGCACCCGACAATCTCCCTGAAATGTTCCAAATGGTAGTGTTTTGGGGAGATTTCATACCTAAAAGGTAGTATTTAGACATATTTTTCTCGTTTTTTTAAAAAAAAATTAATTTTTTCTTGGCAGTTTCAAAAATAATTCATAATTTTGCCTCGATTTATATAGAATCAACATATAACATGTCTAATTATAATTTTAAGTTCAATGAAAAAGAAAATTATTAATGGTATTCTCTTAGTAGCATTGGTAATTGCTGCTTCGAGTGCATTTGTTTCTTGTAAGGACCACGATTCTGACGTGGACACAGATCTCTATGCTAAGATCGCTGATCTTAAGGCTCAGATTGACAACATCGCTTTGACACCTGGTCCTGCCGGCCCTGCTGGCCCTGCCGGCCCTGCCGGCCCTGCTGGTGCTGATGGTGCTGATGGTGCTGATGGCGTAACATTTACACCATCTGTATCTAACACTGGAGTTATTAGCTGGACAAATGATGGAAATAGGCAAAATCCACAATCTATTGATATGGTTGCCGCTGTTATTTCTGCATTACCATCT
>JAGCPK010000098.1 GCA_017965725.1 Prevotella sp. | reverse complement strand
TTGGAAGAATATGAAAAGAAGTCTGACTTTCGTATTAGTTATATGCTCGACCTTGATTGCCAGAGCACAAGTGAACGACTGGGAGAACCCCTCAGTATTAAGCATCAACAAACTGCCGTATCACGCTACCCTGCAACTGCCGTCGAAAGAGAAGGCGTGCAAGGAAATTGTGAGTCTGGACGGACAGTGGCTGTTCCATTGGTCGAAAGACCCTGAGAGCCGTCCGGCAGATTTCTATCGCGAGGACTACGACGTGAGCAATTGGGGGAAGATAGACGTTCCCGGCAACTGGCAGACGCAAGGCTACGGCACGCCGATTTATATTAATATCAACTACCCGTTTGTGAAGGATCGTCCACGCGTGACGACAGAACCGCCCAAAGACTGGACGGCCTACGAGAACCGCAATCCCGTGGGACAGTATGTGACATTCGTCGATGTTACCAAGGAGATGCTTTCAAAGAATCTCATTTTGCATTTCGGAGGTGTGCATTCGGCGATGTATCTTTGGATCAACGGCCAAAAGGTGGGCTACAGCCAAAACTCGATGTCGCCGGCGGAGTTTGACGTGACGAAGTATTTGCGTGAGGGTAAAAACAAACTCGCCGTCGAGGTGTATCGCTGGAGCGACGGCAGTTATCTGGAGGATCAGGACATGTGGCGGCTGTCGGGCATCTTCCGCAGCGTGCAGCTGTGGGTAAGGCCATTGGTGCATATCTGTGACTATCAGGTGACGGCAACGCCCAATGCCGACTACTCGGAATTCACTGTCGATGCCAAAATTGCTGTATGCAATACGGGCAAGAAAACCGCTAAGAATCTGTTGGTTCAGTTGCAAATTGCCTGTCCCGAACTATATGGCACCAACGACAATCCTAACCATAGGAATATAACCAACCACCGTATTCCAAAACTGCCTGCTGGCGATACCATTACCATAGAACTCGCATATCATTACAATACCCCACCTCGTCTGTGGACTGCCGAGAAACCTTGGCTCTATCCCTTCACCTTGCAACTGCTTGGCATGAAGGATAGCAAGAACGACGAAGCGTTTAACTACCACTTCGGCGTGAAGAAGGTGGAGGTCGTGGGCGAGGTGTTCAAGATCAACGGCAAGAACGTGAAACTACGTGGTGTGAACCGTCACGACCACCATCCGAGGACAGGGCGCTATGTGGATAATGCCACCTATGAGAAGGATATCCGTCTGATGAAACAGGCGAACATCAATTTCCTGCGTACCTCGCACTATCCTGACCGCGAATATCTCTATGAACTCTGCGACAAATGGGGTATCTACGTCATGGACGAGGCGAACCATGAGACACACGGCTATGGCTATGCCAACCAAGTGATGGGCGAGGATCTCACTTTCCAATCAGCCCATGTGGATCGCGCCGAGTCGCTGGTGAAACGTGACTTCAACCATCCGAGTATTATCCTCTGGAGTCTCGGCAACGAGGGCGGTGTCGGTCCAAACATTGAGGCGATGTATAACAAAGTCCGTCAGTTGGATACCACCCGTCCGCCATTCTATGACAGCGACCGTCGCTACTCCGCCATCTGGGACGACAGTTATCTCTATCCCGAAGACTTGGGTAAGAACGCCCAGCAAGTCACCGATAAACCCTTCATGATGCGCGAATATGCCCACGCCATGGGTAACTCCTGTGGCAACCTCAAGGAATACTGGGATGTCATCTATGCCGACTCCAGCATCTGTGGTGCCGCCATCTGGGACTGGGTGGACCAAGGGTTGGAACGCGACGGCTATTACGCCTATGGCGGTGATTTTGGCGACAAGCCCAACGACGGACCGTTCTGCATCAATGGTCTCATTGGCCCTGACCGCAAGCCCCATCCGCATTATTACGAGGTGCAGTATGTCTATCAGCCATTGCATTTTGTCCGTGATGCTGACGGCACCATCCGCACCATCAACCGCGATTGCTTTACCGACCCCAGCGAATATGAGATTACCCGCGACACGATAAAATATGACGATGAGACGGTGCTGAATGTCTATGCCCGTCTGCGTCACGATACGCCTTGGGCAGAGAAAGGTTTTGTGGTGGCCCGTGAGCAGTTTGTGTTGACGCCGTATGTTTTCCCTGATGCACACACCCCAACGGCCAATGCCTCCCAAAAAGGCATCACCATCGACGAGAACAAACTCACCTCATGGATCGTCGATGGCAAGGAGATGCTGCAGGCCCCATTGGAGCCCTACTTCTGGAAGCCAGAGAACGACAACCAGAGCGCAGCCGGCTTTGCCCGTCGCGTCGCCACATGGAAAGAGGTCAAGGATGTCAAGGTAACCTATACCGTCATCAACGACCACAGCATCCGCGTCGATATGGACTACCAGCCTACGGCCACAGATCGTCCCGTGATGCCTAAGTTTGGTATGCGGATGCGCCTGCCCGCCGACTATACACAAATAAAGTATTACGGTAGAGGCCCGTGGGAGAACTACCCCGACCGCAAGCGTTCCGCCTTCCTCGGCATCTACGAGATGCCCCTCAGCGAATACGAGACGGAATACATCCATCCTCAGGACAACGGTAACCGCTGTAACATCCGCTGGTTTGAGATCTCACCCTTCCTACAGGAGGGATCAGGGAGAGGTCACACCCTTCGCATCGACGGCTTCCAGCCCCTCTGCATCCGTGCCTGGGATTACGGCGAGGAGGATCTTGAATCCGCCCCACGACATCCCAACGACATCCCCCGTGGACGTTTCGTCAATCTGAACATCGACTTGGATATCCACGGCGTAGGCGGTGCCGACACCTGGGGCAAGCGAACCCTACCCCAGTACACCATCGATGGAAATCAACCGCACCACTACAGTTTCATACTTTCAACGGTCTCTGAGGGCTTACAGCGTTAATGTTCCATAATCGTTTTGATATATCAACGATTATTCATACCTTTGCACCCAAAATTAGATTAGATTATGTGGTCGAGTTTATTTTCTGTTATCTTGGTAATCAATGAATTGATGGCCGCCAATACAGGCGAGGTGATGAGTCCCGCCATCAACTTCGACAGTTGGATAGAATTATATAACCCCAATGATCAGGGCGTCAACATAGGCGGCATGTATCTCAGCAATAATGCCGATAACCTGACATTATGGAAGATGCCCAATAATATGGGTACGGTACCCGCAAAAGGATTCAAGGTGATATGGCTCGGTTCAAACGATATCATGGACAACCAAGCCCCCTTCAAACTCGACTGCGACGGCGGGACCATCTACCTGACGGACAGCAAGGGTGAACTTGTCACCAGCCAGGACTACCCTCAGGCGATGAGCCACACGACATGGGCACGTAAGACTGATGGTGGCAATGACTGGGGGTGGACAGCCGATGCCACACCCGGTGCCACGAATGCCACAGCCGTCTTTGCCGAGCAACGATTGCCGGCACCTGTGGTCGATCAGGGCAGTCAACTCTTCAGCGGCACACTGAAGGTAAAGATTGATGTCCCCGAGGGTGCCACGCTGCGCTACACCACCAACGGCAGTCTGCCCACCGCCAACAGCAAAGAGATGAGCGGTAGGTTCAGCATCGACAAGACCACCTGTTTTGTGTTCCGTCTCTTCCAGGACGGCTATCTGCCCAGCCCGCCCGTCACCCGCAGTTATATCAAGGACAATGAGGAGTACACCATCCCTATCGTCAGCATCGTCGGTGATGAACGGTACTTCTGGGATCCGAAGATCGGTATTGACTGCGATGGTGACGGCACCAACGGCAAGACTGGCAACGGACAGAACCAGCCCCGTAACTACAATATGGACTGGGACCGTCCTGTGAACTTCAGTTACATCAGTCCGACGGAGGGTATGCTCTTCAATCAAGATGTGAACATCAGTGTCTCCGGCGGATGGACGCGTTCCATCAATCCCCGTTCCATGAAACTGAAGTCCAATAAGATCTTCGACGGTTTGAACCATTTGGACTATGCTTTCTTCCCACAAAAGCCTTATATCCGCAGTAAAGCCTTACTTGTGCGCAACGGCGGTAATGATTACTGGAGCAACCATGCCCGCTTTATGGATCCTGCCCTGACCACCATCGTTCAGCGTTCAGGCATCGATCTCGACGTACAGAGCACCGTTCAGGTGGCAGAGTTCATCAACGGGGAATTCCGTGGTGTATTGAACCTGCGTGAACCCAACAACGACAAGTTTGTCTATGCCAACTGGGGCTATGACGATGAGGAACTGGACAACTTCGAGAACAGCACGTTCAAGAACGGTACCGACGAAGCCTATCTCCGCCTTGTCGGCCTTAGCGAGAAGATCAATCAGGCCGGCGTATATGACGAGGTGAAGCAGTTGCTCGACATCGACGAGTTCTGTAACTACATGGCTGCCGAGTTGTATATCGGCAACGACGACTGGCCCGAGAACAATGTGAAGGCCTACCGCAGTCGGAACGACGGACGTTTCCGTTTTATCTTCTTCGACCTCGACTATGCCTTCAATCCCTGGGACCGCACCATCACCACCATCGAAGACTATGACTGGGTGGATATGATTTCCCTTTTCCAGAACCTGCTCAAGCACGATGAGTTCCGCAAGAAGTTCATCGATACCTTCTGCATTGTTGCCGGCAGTGTCTTTGAGAAGGATCGCGCCTCCAGCATCGTGGATGAACTGGCCGATGCCATGTACCCCATGTCGGAACTCGACGGCTACACCCCCGACAGGGCCGCCAACAAGATCAAGGACAATCTGAATAGTTGGCTGGGCAACAAGATGGGTCAACTGCAACAGTACCGGCCCCTGAAACTCACGAATGCCAAGAAACAGAGTGTCACGCTGGCCGCCGATACGGAAGGAGCCAGTCTCTTTATCAATGGACTAAATGTACCTTATGCCGCCTTTGACGGACAATTGTTTGCGCCCGTTACCCTTGAGGCCAAGGCACCCGCAGGCTATTCTTTCATAGGATGGAAGAAAGGAGCCAGTGCTTCCGTACAACTCATCAAGAACAACGACACCTGGAAATACTACGACAAGGGGGCAGCCCCGTCCAACTGGAACTCCAGCAGTTTCGATGACAGTTCCTGGTCATCGGGTGAAGCACCGTTAGGTTATAAGATGACAGGCGTGAAGACCACCGTCAGTTACGGCTCAGACCCCAACCAGAAGAATCCAACCACCTACTTCCGCAAGACCATCAGTCTCAGCGCTACCCCCACTCGCAGTGATGTCTTCCTGTTGAACTATCAGGTGGATGACGGCTTCGTCGTCTATGTCAATGGCAAAGAGGCAGGGCGTTACAACATGCGGGATGGCAACGTCAGTTTCGACAGTTTCTCTTCCAGTTACGCAGAAGACACCCCCTTGACGGGAACCCTGAATCTCTCAGCATCACTATTCAAGAATGGCAGCAACACCATTGCCGTCGAGATTCACAATAACAGTTATACCTCCAGCGACCAGTATTGGGCCGCAGAACTCTTCACCACAGTAGGATCCAGTACTGAGGATTTCGTCAACACAGAGTCTGTGATGGACTTGCCTGCTGACAATGCCTTGTCGCTGGTGGCCTGCTTCTCTCCGTTATCTGCCGAGGAGAAAGCCCAGCAAGGTGTCACACCGGTTCGCATCAATGAGGTCAGCGCAGCCAATAGTGCTTTTGTCAACGAGTATTTCAAACATAATGACTGGGTGGAACTCTATAACACCACCAATAGTCCCATCGACGTGGAAGGCATGTACCTGAGCGACAACCTGAACAAGCCCAAGAAATATCAAATCACCAAGGGCGAAACGAAGGCGGAGACGACGATTCCTGCCCACGGCTATCTCGTCGTCTGGTGCGACAAACTCGAGCCGCTGTCACAACTGCATGCCGACTTCAAACTGGAAGCCGAAGGCGGTGACGTGGTGCTGACGGCAACCGACGAGTCATGGAGCGACCAACTCACCTATACCATGCATCAGGGTGACCAGACGGTAGGCCGCTATCCTGACGGATACGCAGATGTCTTTGTGATGAACATCCCAACCATCGGCAAGCCGAATATCACGTCGAGTTACGTGACAGTTGTCAACCAGCCGAATGAAGTTGGCATCCACGACATCATGGATAATGCCACGGAGTCTCTTAGCATCCACTATGTCCAGGGCAACCTCGTCATCCAGAGCAGTCTGATTGAAGGTCGTCTGCAAGTCAGGATCGCCAACCTCTCCGGACAATCTGTGATGACCCTCCCAGTACAAATGAATAGTGGCCATGCAGACATCTCCGTTGAACAACTGCCAACAGGCGTCTTCATCGCCACTATCACGGACCGGCAAGGTCATCAGGCCACGTGCAAGTTTATCAAGCGCTGATAACTCGCCGTTACTTGATGGCTATCTTCTTGCCACCTTTTATATATATACCAGACTTGAGACTGTTCTCGTCATACACGCGACGACCCAGAAGGTCATACAGCGCACCATCCTGAGAGGTCTCGATAGTTGAGACAACGGGACGGATGCCTGTGTCTTCCAATGTATGATGGCGCAGGGCAGAACGCACGGCATACCAAGCCGACTTCCTTCCTATCCCTGACGTATAGAGCAGTGGGCTGGAAGACTCGCGCCAACTATTGTTATCCTTCAGACCCCATATCACCATCGTAGGACAATTGTCGTTGTTCAGTACAATGTCAGTAATGACACGGTAGTTACGCGCCTGTTCTTCCAAGTTTTTCGAAGAGGTGGAAGAGATGCCCATATCCAACTCGGTAATGATACATTTCAAGCCTGCTTCGGCAAAACGACGGATGGTACCGTCAAGTCTTAGGGAATCTACATCCCCTATGGAGAAATGGCACTGCAGACCGACACCATGGATGGGGATGCCTGATTTCTTCAGACGCATAGCCAAGTTATAGAAGGCGGCAGTCTTAGCCTTGTTGCTGAATTCCACGCCATAGTCGTTGAGATAGAGTTCGGCATCAGGATCGGCACGATGGGCCCAGACAAAGGCAGAGTCGATGAATTCGTCACTACCAATGGCTTGCGTCCACACGCTGTTCTTGCGCAGGGTATAACCCTCCGTGTCGCTACGGACGATGGACTGGTTGTCGTCAAGACACTCGTTCACCACATCCCACTCTGCCACCTTACCTTTATAGTGCTTCACAACTTTCTCAATATGGTTCTTCAAGATCTGCAAGGCCTCATCTTTGGTCCAGTTCTTGTCGTTCTTCTTGCCGTCACTGCTCACCCATCCCGGCAACTGGGAATGCCAGGCCAGACAATGGCCGCGCAAACGCATATCATGTTTCTGTGCAAACCTTACAAGATCGTCGGCACTGCCATAACTGAAGCCGTTGCGCGACGGTTCGAGGGCATCCCATTTCATCTCGTTCTCTGCCACCAGCATATTGAACTGTGCGCCCACCTCCTTCGTCTCTCCGAGGTTCGCATTGTTCAGGTCGTTTTTCCACATCGAGATAGCCGTGCCGAGATACTTGCCGTTCTTGGCGGCATATTCTCTCAGGGTTGTCTGGTCTGTCTTGTCGTCGATGCCGTCGTCATAGAGGGCTCCCATCGTACTCTCTGGAATCTCGGGCTTAGGCATATCAATGGATTCCATCTGATCGTACGATACCAGTCGTAACACAAAGATAATACCATCGCCCTCAGAACGCTCTTCCACCTCCCACGTATATTTGTCAGCCTTGACATTGAAATGCCAGTCTCCTGTCAGTGAGGTCTTGTGCTTGGCTGTCAGCACGCGGAACTCATCGCCCACCTTGACATCAGCATTCTCGTCCAGCACAACCTGAATGGCAGGCATCCAATCAATTTCATCAAAATCCTGGGTGGTATTATAGTATTTCACATCACCATCCACAGACAACTGATCGTAGTTCGACAAGGATCCGATACGGAAACGTAGGGTGGAGGCAGGACGAACGATGAGATGAGTCTCTCGCTCTGCCGCATAGTTTTTCAGCGTCAGCAGGCCCGGTATATCAGCACCTGGCTGGATGGTTCCGTAATTGTTTACAGTACCTCCAATACTGCCCGTGCCACCAAGGATACCGTTTTCAAACACATGGATGACAGCATCATCGGCACTGGGTTTTGCACCAACGGCACCCGACAACTTCTTGGACTCCGCCTCAGCACGATCGTTCATGATGAGCACCTTTCCATCCAGAATACGAAGAGCACCACTCAGGTAGTTCTCGTTACCAGTAATGGTATAGGTTCCCGTACCTTCCTTCACGATGGTCAGTGGCGTTTTGTCGTCATAGTCCGTCGGTGCGATGGTTCCGGCTAAGGTGGCATCGGTATTCAGTCCACCGACAAGGTAATACACCCCACGGCCTTTCTTCATATAGCCTTGCAATATCGAGCCAGCCTCCGTCTGCAGTTCCCCGATCTGGTAACCAGAGCCCGCCGTATTTGACTCACCGCATATCGTAGCACCAGCGTGCAGCATCACACGATTATTAGCCATCGACGGGTTTACCCTGTTCAATTTGAAATCCTCGGGGATCGTCTCCGGTGAGGAAGCCTTCCCTCCGAAAGCGACAACGACTCCATAGAAACTGGCCGAAGGAGCATTCTTCGGGAAAGGCCATATATGGATGTCACCCGTATAGTTCGACCAATCGGGCCACGTCTTTCCACCTGTCGTACCAAGATAACAGCGTTCGCCGCCTGCATACAGGTTGAGCGTTCCTTCGCCCTTAATGGTAGAACTGAAAAGGACATAACGTCCCATCTTCACATTGACGACATCCGAGGCCGGCAAGGAGATCGCCGTGCTATACGAAATGTAATCTTTGTCACTGTTGTCGCCACTGATATCAATCGTCTTTTCCTCAGCGACAGCAGACAAGGCCAAAAAGCATAATGCTGATAATAAGAATTGTCTCATCACTATTTAATATAGAAAAACGGCGCAAAGATAAGGTATTTTTGCACAATTAACATATTTTTGTGTAACATAAAGTTTATTTTCCGTAACAAATTTTGTTGTTTGTAAAAAAAGCCTTATCTTTGCACCAATTTATAATATACTAAAAACAATGGAAAGGGAAAAACTGCGATTTACAAAGGGTCTTTATCGTGCCCTGCTGACGACTCTCATATTATTTCCGTCATTGAGCACATGGGCCCAGATGGGTAAATTATTTGATGCAAACCATCAGTTATCAAGTAATTTCACCAGTCAGGTCTATCTCGATAATAACGGATTTATATGGTCGGCTACCCGCAACGGACTGAACAGATACGACGGCTACCAATTCCACATCTATAAGAAAGAGAAAGGTAATAAGACTGGTATGGCCAGCAACTACGTCAATTGTATCATCCAAGATCAAAATGGCCATTTCTTCATAGGTATGTGGGGTGTCTTACAAGTTTATAACGGCAATTCTTTCCATACCATCGAGGTGAAAGATTTGGATGGCCATCACATAGACTGTTATATCACCTGTTTCCTCGTCCGCAAAAATGGTGAGGTCTGGGCAGGAACTTCCGGATTCGGCGTCCTAAAGATTGACGACCTGAACCATGCACATCAGGTAGGCGGTCCATTAAAAGGAATTCACACCGCAGAGCAGTTAATGGAAGACCGGCAAGGCAACATCTGGGTCATAACCAGAGATAACGGTATCATCTGTTTCAATGAGAAGACATCAAAAACATTCTTCAAGGATAGCCCCATGAGATCATTTCTACGCAAGATGTGCGAGGGCAGAGATGGGACTCTCTACTTAGGAACCTCCAATGCGGGTCTTTATAAACTCGAAGGAAACGAGTTCAAGAAGGTGGAAAACATAGGCAACAAACCCATTACAGAACTCTATTTCAATAGCAAGGATGAACTGATGATGGGCTATGACGGAGAAGGATTAGGCATCTACAATCCTAAAACGGGGATTGTTACCGACAATCCTTTCTACAGCCTTGAGGTAGATCTCCCCAAAAGCAAGGTCGTTTCTATCACCGAGGATCAGAATGGCAATTACTGGTTCGGTCTTCTTCAGAAGGGCATCTTCATGCAACCTGGTTCCTCTTCAGGTTTCCACTACATGGGGTATAGATTAGGTACGCGTAATCTAATAGGCAATGCCTGTGTTGTCAGTACTTGTCAGGACAGTAAAGGACGTATCTGGATAGGAACAGACAAAGACGGGCTCTATAGTTTCGACAGTAACCAAAAACCTTTGAAGCACTTCAAGGAGAACTTCCCCGCCTCCATCATGTCCATCGAAGAAGACCAGAATGGTCATATCTGGATAGGCTCTTACAATGAAGGTGGCGGATGGATTGATCCCACCTCCCTGAGATACCACAATTACAACTTCCCACAGGCAAACAATATCAGCATCTTCGATATCAAGGCTGACAACAGAAACCGCGTTTGGTTTGCAACTATGGGACAGGGTGTTCTGATGCTCGACCAGCAGACTAACAAGATAGAAGCCTATAAGGTAAAAGACCACGCAGAGAACAAGCGGGATGTCAATAGTATCACCAACGACTACGTCTCCCAACTCTCCATTTCCCCAGATAACAAAAGGCTCTATGTAGCAACAACGATGGGTGTCTGCTGTCTGGACATTGAGAAGGACAGTTGGACTAGCGTCTTCGGGAAGAACTGTCTGAACTATGCCACCCCTACCCGTACTGCCAGAGAATACTCCGGCAGACTATGGATAGGAACAAACGATGGTCTCTATTGTTATGATCTCCTAAATAAGGATCTGAAGCCAGTATCCACAGAAAGGGGACTGTCAGACAATGGCATCGCCTCCATAGAACAAGATTCGAAAGGACGCCTGTGGGTTGCCACAGACCACGGCCTCTGTTGCTACGACCCAAAGACCAACCTGACACAGACCTATTTCATTGATGACGGTCTGCAGTCGAACGAGTTTTCCGATGGAGCCTCCTGGACCTCTTCCAGCGGAACGATGCTGTTTGGCGGAGTCGGCGGACTGACATGGTTTAACCCATCGGATATCAAACAGGCCAAATGGGATGCAACAGTGCGCCTTGTGAGATTTATTGTCAACAACAAGCCTATCAATAGTTCTTCAAAGTCTGGAAGTTACCAAATCTGCGACACGTCCGTCGTTGTATCTAACCGCTTCCAGTTGGCTGACCATGACAACAATTTCGGCATCCAGTTCTCTACCCTCACCTACGACAATCCTGAACACATTACTTATTTATATAGTATCAATGGTGAGGCCTACTCTCGTCTGCAACCAGGCATCAACGAGATCACCTTCACCCATCTGCCACCAGGCACCTATCGCTTCCGCGTGAAAGCCGAATGTAACAATCAGACGACACCAGAGAAGACGTTTACTGTGATTATACATAGTCCGTGGTACCGCTCTGCGTGGGCCTATTGCCTCTATCTTCTTGCAATAGGCGCTATCCTCTTGCAACTCCTGATAGCCCACCGCCGCAAGGAACAAAATCGTCTGCGCCTTCAGGAGCATATCCATGCCGAGGAGATGAGCGACGCCAAACTGCGTTTCTTTATGAACATCAGTCACGAGATTCGTACGCCGATGACCCTTATCGTCACTCCATTGCTTTCGCTGATAAAGAACGAAGAAGATCCCCAGCGCAAAGGCGTCTATGTCATCATCAAGCGAAATGCAGAGCGCATCCTCAACCTCATCAACCAGATGATGGATCTGCGTAAGATCGACAAAGGTCAGATGCAGATGCGTATGAGGGAAACAGACCTGATTAAGTTTGTGAAGGATGTCTATGACCTTTTCGACAATCAGGCCAAGACCAAACTCCTCACCTTCACCTTTGAGCACGATGCCGACGAGTTGCCTGTCTGGATTGACCGACGCAATTTCGACAAGGTGGTCATGAACATTCTTTCCAACGCCTTCAAGTTTACCCCGTCTGGCGGAAAGATTGGCATTCGAATCACTCACGACGATCACTCAGCCCAAATCGCCATCAGTGATAACGGCGAAAAGATACCTGAAGATAAGTTAGACAAGATCTTTGAACGATTCTACCAGACTGCCTCTTCCGTCAATGACCGGCATACAGGCACAGGTATCGGCCTCGACCTGACTCGTTCGCTCGTCGAACTGCATCACGGCACTATCACTGCGAGGAATCTGGAGCAGGGCTGTGAGTTCCTGGTCACCATCCCCTTGGGGAATGCTCATCTGAAACCAGAGGAAATGATTGCTGATGAAGAGGATGTCATCTCAGAACTGATGCCTGTAGAGACGGAAGATCAGGAAGAACCAGAAACAGAGCCCTCTGTCATCGGTCAGCCCGCCAACCGTCGGATGAAGATTGTCATCGCTGAAGACGATGACGAGATCCGCGATTATCTGGATAGCGAACTCAGCAAGGACTATGATGTGAGCATCTGTGTCAATGGTCGGGAGGCTTTGTCAGAGGTATTCCATATCAAACCCGACCTGGTGCTCAGCGATGTGATGATGCCAGAGATGGACGGTAATACGCTTTGTAGTAAGATTAAGTCGAACCCAAGCACTAACTTTATCCCTGTGATTCTGCTGACAGCCAAGAACCGCGACGAAGATAAGTTGGAAGGTCTGGAGACTGGCGCCGATGCCTATCTCGTCAAGCCATTTAATATGGATATCCTGCGCCGCACCATCATCAACCTGCTCAATTCCCACCGTCTTCTCCAACTGAAGTACGGACGTAATGACAGTTTGGAAGAACAAGTGGAAGAGATCAAGATGAAGTCGCCTGACGAGAAACTCCTTGAACGCGTGATGACAGCCATCAACACTCACCTCGACGACTCAGACCTCAGCGTAGATATGGTAGCCGACCAAGTTGGCATCAGTCGCGTACATCTACACAGAAAGATGAAGGAGTTGACGGGCCAGACACCTCATGACTTCATCCGCAACCTCAGGTTGAAGCAGGCGGCAAACCTGCTGGCCAACCAAGGTATGAATGTCACTGAAGTGATGTATGCTTGCGGATTCTCCAACTCAGCCTCCTTCTCTACCGTGTTCAAGAAGTACTACGGCATGTCACCCCGTGACTACATGAAGGAGCACCAGCAGAGAAGATAGTCCTCAAATCACTACTTCACTCGCCAGACATTCAGGACGATGCCCTGAAATCCCTGTGAAAAAGAAGGAGCACAGAGGAAAAGAGAGTTGTTCAGCCAAGCATATTTGCTATCGTTGGGCGCCTCGAACTGGGGCGCGCAACGGAAATAGAACGAAGGGTTGCCCTGTGCATCCTTACTATTGGCGATGATACCGCGGTTGCGGATATGGATATAAACACCATCATCGGTCTTGATACTATAGATGGCTTCCACCTCAGTGCGACCACCACTAGCCAACTGGTAGTCGGCTCCGCCGTTCAGAATAGTTCCTTTGATGTTCGGTCCTTCGAAAGTGCCGCCAGTGATAGGAATGACGGTACGGCGGCCATGTTGCGTTTCACCGCAGGAATAGGTCTCGCCGAGTGTGACCTTCAGTTGCATGACAAATTCTGCTTGTGGAGCCTCTGGAATATGATCCTGTGCGCCGGCATTCAGGACGAATGCCAGCAGCACAGTGATCATTGTTATTGTCTTTCTCATTTGTTGATATGCTTTTTGCCGTTTCTGATAATGATACCCTTATAGTTGTCGTTCACCCTGCGCCCGAAGAGGTCGTATGACTTCTGGTCGGTGATGGGGATATCGTAGAGCATGTCACGGATACCCGAACTGGTACACTTCAGTTCAATCTTGTCGATGTTACATTGGTCGTTGGTGATCGAGACACGGAGAATCTGTTGTCCAGCCTCAAGTTCTTGGCTTAGTTCACCTTCAACGGTGGTATATTTGCTCCAGTCGTTACTACCCGTTTGCGGAACGCTCACTTTGGCGACTGTGGTGAGTCTATTGTCCTTAAATATACCGATGTTGAAACTTGAGCCGGAAACACCCGAAGAAACTGTTGCAATGTATTCGTAGGTGCCTGCTTCCTGAACGTCGATGGTATATTCCAGCCATTCACCTTTTGCCGTATAGCCGATGGCTGTGCCGCCATTACCCTTTACGAAATCGACGCCCTCACCATCGGAACGATAGTCTTGATCACCTTCTCTGGTGCCATCGGAATCGTGGAAGGACAGTTTTTCACCGCCCTTATCGAAGTTCTCTGCCTGGATGATACCGGGGATAGTGATAGCGTCTTTATAGGGTTCACGCTTGCCGTTAACCTTCAGTACCTTTGCTGCCGAGACATTCTCCTTACCATCAGCGTCGGTGGCAATGGCAACAATAGAATAACTGCCCTTTTCAGTAGGTTCATATTCCATCGTGAAAGGAGCCTGGGTCATGGTACCTATCAGCAGGTCGTTGGCATAGACTCTCACGCTGGCGATAGTGCTGGAAGAACTCTCAGCCGTCACCTCGATGGTCGCCTTGTCGCCCACATCAATGGTCGTAGGATCAACGGAAGCAATCTTCACGGAGATGCTCTTGTCCTGCTCATAGCGACGGAAGGTCATGCTCTTGATGTAGAAACCGCCCTTGTCGATATTCAGACAGATTGTATGACGACCAGCCGTCAATGGCTCCTTCATCACACAATTCATGGTCTGGAAGTTCTCTTTGTCGCCGGTATTCGGAACCTCGACAAAATCGGTGAGATAGGTCAGATTGTCGAGTGAGTACTCTGCCAAATGGAACGTGCCGCCAGTTTTTGTGGAAGCAATCTCCAAATCCATTGAATAGACACCGTCTTCCTTCACATCCACGGTATATTCCATCCAACCGTCACTCTGTGTGGCTTTCGTGACATCGCGCGAAGCCTTATTGAAGGACACACCAGTTGCACCCTTGTCGTATTCGTCAGCCTTGATGGTACCAGGCAGTGTCGGCACGGTCTCATTGAAGGGTGCACGTACCTCTGTAGAACTAAGCACGTTGAAGCGAGACAGGCGCTCGTAGGTAGAGCCGTCGGTAGTGGTCACCACAGCCTTCAGGGTCTTCCAGCCCGTGCTGGCATCTGCCGGTACTGCATATTCTGTCAGATAGGGAGCCTCATTCATGGTGGCAATCAGGTCGTCACCCACATAAAGGTCGATCTTCTCGATGGTTTTGGTTGCCATAGAAGCACGCACCTTGATGGGGAGTTTGTCACCCTTGGCCACTTTCAGATCGCGAGGTCTTATGTAAACAGAGGCTTCCTTCACCATGCCGGGGAAGGGACTCTTGGCATTCTTGGCTTCATCAGAGGCCATGTATTCTTTCAACCAGGTCATAGCAGGACGCTCTTGGCCATTCTTATAAATACCGGAGTTACCGTCAGTAGTCCAGGTGGCACCGTAGATATAGCCCCACAGGGTGATGCCAGCGCAGTAGTCCTTCTCCCACATATATGGAATCTGCTCCTTGTAGCGCTTTTCCTGCAGTTTGTCATCCGTTGTACCGATATCATACTCTGTGCTGTACATCGGCATCTTCAGTGCATCCTGGATCTTAGTCTCTGCCGTCTTGAATTTGTTGAAGTCACAGTCGGTCAGGTCATGCGACTGACAGCCATAGGCATCAATCGGTGCACCAGCATCACGGAGGTAACGGACGAGGTCGATATACTCATCGGTATTCCACTGGAAGGTGTTATAGTCGTTGTAGATGAGTATTGAATTCGGGAAGCGCTCGTAAGCCAGTTCGAAGGCTTTGATCAGCCAGTCGTAACCAGTTTTACCGCCACCGCCTAAAGATTCCTTCATCATCGGGTTGCCAGCCTGGTGCGTACCTACGGCTTCGTTCACCACATCAATCATTGGTAAGGTGTCGTACTTCTTCTTTACAGCGTCAAACCACTTCACAATGGCATTGTAGCGATCTTTGATAGACATGCTACTGCTGAACCAGTTCGGATACTGTGCACCCCATACCAGTGCATGGAACTTATAGGTGAAGCCGTACTTCTTGGCATAGTTGAAGGGTGTGTCGCAGCCCCAGTTGTAACTGCCCTTGGTTCCTTCTACTGAGCCCCACTTCGACTCGTTCTCAGGGGTCACCTGATTCCAGAGTTCGTAGTATTTCGGCACACCACCACCAGCATCCATTTGATACCTTGTTGTGATGTTACCTAAGAACTTGTCGGGGTTGGACGACAACTGTGCAGAAGCCTGTGTGGCGAGAGTTGCACCAAACAGACAAATAAGTGTCTTTTTCAATAAATGATTCATATTCCTTGTTTTTAGTTTATTTTCAGGTGCAAAGATATACATTATTTATGAATGTTGTTATTAATTTGACGCTAAAAAATGTTATTTGGTTCAGAAACGATAATCGATACCCAAGCCCACGACGTAGTTGGTGCGACTGTAGGTCTCTTTGCCATAGGATGCCTGCTTCTCGTAGTCGCTGTAGATGCTCGTAAAGAATCCCGCATTCAAGCGAATCTTCTCGTTGATGTTCCAGGCACCGCCAAGACCAATGCTATAACTGTCGCAGGCGAAGGAAGTGTTCTGTTGGTAGTCGTCGCTGAGGCCGTAGTCAGTGCGTTGACCACCACAACTGACAGTAAACTTATCGTTGATGTCGTATTCGATACCTGCAAGGATCTCGTGAGTGCCGTGTGTCAGTTCATTCTGACGGTCGTTGGCCATCTTGGCGTTCTTATCGTCGAAGAAATGATACTCGAGGGTAGCACGGAGTTTGGGTGTAAACTCATAACCTACAGCCACTGAGAGCAAGGCGGGCATGTCGTAGCGAGTACGGGCCCCATCCTGATAGGGAGCGGTGTAAGTTGCCAGACCACTTTCCACCGTGGTCTTGATTTGTGTGGCCATTCCGGCAGCCTGCTCTGCGCTTAGGGCTCCTGCAGCAACCAGTTGTACCAGGGGAGCCTCGATGAGTTGTTCAGAGTTGAGCGAGGCATTCAAGGAGTTAGTCTCGTTCTTGGTCTCAATCTTTGTACGGAACTCGTAGCGGGCTGTCAACGTAAGTGGACCCTGATGGTAGTTAACGCTGATCATTGGCGTGAAACCCCAGCCTTTCTGATCGACGTCGAGTGAGAGATTGGCAAGGTTTCCCATGGTGGAATGATTAGCCTTGACATGTCCACGATAGTAGCCGTCGTAATAGTTGGCACGGATACCTGCGGCTGCTGAGAGACAATCGAGAATCTTATAGGTAAAATTGAGTTGTCCGCCATAGATATATTGCTTGCCCTTCATCTCAGAATCGAACTGGTCAGGAGTTACGACGGGCGCAAAGCCCTGAGTAGCATCTGACAGGCCCTTGGTGAGCGAGGTGATGGTACTGCCTAACAGCACATTGAACATAGGTACGCCGTCATCGTATTTCACGAAACCGCCACTGCCTACGATACCAATCATCGACGAGATAGCCCAGCGGTCATGCTTGTAGGCTGCAAAAAGTGCTGGCACGATAGGAGCAGAAGCCACACCCTCATACTTGGTATCACCCAACTTGATGTCTCGGTTCTGCCAAGGTTTCTGGAAGTTGAGCGACAATTGCCAGCCCTCCTTTGCCCATGCCATACCAGCGGGATTAGAATAGGCTGCATCGATGTCGAAAGTAGCGCCACGGGCCATCATACGGTCAAAGGCAATGTGGTAGTTGGTGTTGGTCATCAGTCCACCTGCATGGACGGTGGCAGCGGATGCTATCGTCATGACTGCCAGAATCAGAAGTTGCTTTCTCATTTTCTTTTTAATGTTATAATGGTTGTTTGGGTGCAAAGGTACGAAAAAAAGTGATAAGTGAAAAGTGAAAAGTGAAAAATTTGCTACCGCTTGTAAAAAACTCAAATAAAACCACTAATTTTGTAGGCGATATGAATCAGGCGACACGCGATTATATCCAAGCACATGCAGGTGATGATGTCCGTCAACTGGCACTTCGGGGTACCAAAGATTCCGAGGTTGATCTGACTTTTGCCTTGGAACAGATAGATGGTCGGCAGAAGGCGAAGACGAAACTGCCTACATGGGCTGCCATCGACGGCATCGTCTATCCGCCCCATCTCTCCATGGAGCAATGCTCCAGTGAACAGACAGCCAGATACAAGGCAAGTATGACGGGGAAAGGAAGACTTGTCGTGGATCTGACGGCAGGCTTTGGAGTCGATATGGCTTTCATCTCGCAAGGCTTTGAACGGGCCATTCATGTGGAGCGCCAACCGCAATTATGCACCATTTCATCGGACAACTACAAGCGTCTGGGCTTGCATCACATCGAGGTGATTTGTGGCGATGGCATCAACTATCTGCATTCGCTTGACCATGCAGATCTCATTTATCTGGACCCGGCTCGCAGGGACGAACATGGCGGTAGGACCTACGGCATTGCTGACTGTACGCCTAATGTGTTGGAAATCCTCGATGAATTGCTGGAAAAAGCAGACTGCGTGCTACTGAAACTGTCACCAATGCTCGACTGGCGGAAGGCGGTGGCGGAACTAAAAAAGGTCCGTGAAGTGCATATCGTATCGGTGGATAATGAGTGCAAGGAACTGCTTATAAAGGTGAAAAATGGAAAAGGTGAAAAGGTGAAGACAACGGAGGTCGTCTGTGTTAACCTGCTGTCAGACGGACATCATCAGTTCTTCAAGTTCACATACAGCCCACAGGCTATCTACTCTTCTCCCTCTCAGGGAGGGGATGGGGGTGGGTCTTATCATTTTCTCTTCGAACCCAATGCCTCCATCATGAAGGCAGGGTGCTTCGACCTTCTCGCTGAGCGGTTTGGGGTAAGACAAGTTGACAAGAACAGTCACCTGTTTGTTTCCGACAAAGATCTTCCTGACTTCCCAGGCCGCCAGTTTATCATTGAGCGCATCACCTCAATGAACAAACGAGAATTAAAGGAAGCCCTTGCGGGTATCGACAGGGCCAATATCACCGTACGCAACTTCCCCATGTCAGTGGCGGAACTCCGCAAGAAACTGAAACTCAAGGATGGTGGCGATGTCTATGTCTTTGCTACCACAGTAGCCGAACAAGGGCATCAGTTACTCATTTGCCGAAAAAAATCTTAATAATTTTGTTTTTCTGCACCTTTTTCCGTATCTTTGCAACGATTTAAGGCTTTAAAGACAAAATATATGGCATCTGTAGTTATTAAGAAGGTGACAGACAAGAAGAGTCTGACTGCCTTCATTGATTTCCATTACGACTTGTACGAGGGTAATCAGTATGATGCACCAAATCTGTTCAGTGATGACCTGCACACCCTGAGCAAGGACAAGAATGCTGCCTTTGAATTCTGTGAGGCGGAGTATTTCCTGGCCTATAAGGAAGGAAAACTCGCAGGACGCATAGCCGGCATCATCAACCATCGGGCTAATGAGCGTTGGGAACGTAAGAGCGTCCGCTTCGGATGGGTCGATTTCATCGATGATATCGAGGTGAGCCGGGCCTTGTTCGATGCTGTAGAAGCGTGGGGACGGGAAAAAGGTATGACTGAGATGGTTGGGCCTTTAGGCTTTACAGATATGGATCCCGAAGGCATGCTCATCGAAGGTTTCGACCAGATGGGCACGATGGCTACCATCTATAACTATCCCTATTACCCCAAGCACCTGGAGCAGTTGGGTGGCTGGGAGAAAGACAACGACTATGTGGAGTTCAAACTCATCGTACCGAAGAATGGTGAGATGCCCGAGAAATATAAGAAGATTGCTGAACTGGTGATGAAGCGCTATAACCTGCATCCGATGCACCCCAAGCGCAGTCAGGTGTTCGGCAAGGAACAGATAGGCCGCAAGGTGCTCGATGTGGTTAACAAGACTTTTGGCCATCTTTATGGCTACTCACAGATGACGGAAGCACAGATTGACGAATACCTGAAGATGTACTTCCCGATGCTCGACATGAACCTGCTCTGTCTGATAGAAGACTGGAACACGCCCAATCATGATATCATCGGCGTGGGCATTTCCATTACCTCCATGACCCGTGCCTTGCAGAAGTGTCGTAAGGGTCGCCTCTGGCCTTTCGGCTGGTGGCACTGCATCAGGGCTTTGAAATTCCACAAGGCGGAGTGTGTTGATTTGATGCTGGTAGGCATCCTGCCCGAATATCAGCAGAAAGGTGCCAACGCCCTGTTGTTCTACGACCTCATCCCCTGGTACCAGAAGTACGGTTTCAAGTGGGGCGAGACCAACGTAGAGATGGAGACCAACGAGAAGGTGCAGTCGCAGTGGCAATATCTGGAGCATACACAACATAAGAGAAGAAGATGCTTTAAGAAGGTGATAAGTGATGAGTGATCAGGAAATAATCGAACAAGTGCAGTATGATGACGAGAACATCCGTCATCTGAGTGACATGGAGCATGTCCGTACCCGTCCGGGTATGTATATCGGACGTTTAGGTGACGGTTCGCTACCAGAAGATGGTATCTACGTATTGCTGAAAGAGGTCATCGACAACTCCATCGACGAGTTCAAGATGAAGGCAGGCGACAGGATTGAGGTGACTATCGACGACAACCTGCGTGTCTCCGTCCGCGACTATGGCCGTGGCATCCCGCAGGGAAAGATGATCGAGGCTGTCTCGGTACTGAACACCGGTGGTAAGTATGATTCCAAAGCCTTCAAGAAGTCGGTCGGTCTGAATGGTGTCGGCGTGAAAGCCGTCAACGCGCTCAGCAGCCATTTCGAGGTGCGCAGTTATCGCGACGGCATGGTGCGCAAGGCCACCTTCGAAAAAGGTGAGATGACCAGCGACAAGACAGAGAAGACACAGGACGAGAACGGTACCTATATCTTCTTCGAGCCAGACGACACGCTCTTCCTCAACTATAAGTTCCAGGATGACATCGTGGAGAACATGCTCCGCAACTACACTTATCTGAACACAGGACTCGCCATCATGTACAACGGACGACGCATCCTCTCCCGTCACGGATTGGAGGACCTGCTCAACGACCGAATGACTAACGATGGCCTCTATCCTATCGTCCACCTTAAGGGCGAGGATATCGAGATCGCCTTCACCCATGCCAACCAATACGGCGAGGAGTACTATTCCTTCGTCAATGGTCAGCATACCACCCAGGGCGGTACCCACCAGAGTGCTTTCAAGGAGCATATTGCCAAGACCGTCAAGGAGTTCTATGGCAAATATGAATATGGCGACATCCGCACAGGTATCGTCGCTGCCATCGCCATCAATGTGGAGGAACCGATGTTCGAGAGTCAGACAAAGATCAAACTCGGCTCGCTAACAATGGCTCCCGACGGTGTGAGCATCAATAAATATGTGGGCGACTTCATCAAACAGGAGGTAGATAACTACCTGCATATCCACTCCGACGTAGCGGAGATCCTGGAGAACAAGATTAAGGAGAGCGAGCGCGAGCGTAAAGCCATGGCGGGTGTCACCAAACTGGCTCGTGAACGTGCCAAGAAAGCCAACCTCCATAACCGCAAACTCCGCGACTGTCGTATCCACTTCTCTGATGTCAAGGATGTGCGCAAGGAGGAGTCGAGCATCTTCATCACTGAGGGCGACTCTGCCAGCGGAAGCATCACGAAGAGCCGTGATGTGAACACACAGGCGGTCTTCTCCCTCCGAGGCAAGCCCCTCAACTGCTTCGGCCTCACAAAAAAGGTTGTCTATGAGAATGAGGAGTTCAACCTCCTGCAGGCAGCCCTCGACATCGAGGACGGGCTCGACACACTGAGATATAATAAGGTGATTGTGGCGACGGATGCCGATGTCGATGGCATGCATATCCGCCTGCTCATCATCACCTTCTTTCTCCAGTTCTTCCCAGAACTTGTCAAGAAAGGTCATGTGTATGTCCTCCAGACACCACTCTTCCGTGTCCGTAACCGTCGCACGAAGGTCAAGAGCAAGAAGGTCATTGCTGAAGCGGATGCCAAAGCCGACAAAAAGGGCGATTTCATCGTTCGTTATTGCTATAGTGAAGATGAACGCCTGAAAGCCATCAGCGACCTCGGTCCTGATCCTGAGATCACCCGTTTCAAAGGGCTTGGTGAGATCTCTCCTGAGGAATTTGCCGGTTTCATCGGCCCTGATATCCGTTTGGAGCAGGTCACCCTCCACAAGAACGACCAGGTACAGAAACTCTTGGAATATTACATGGGTAAGAACACGATGGAGCGCCAGAACTTCATCATCGACAACCTCGTCATTGAGGAAGACCGCCCCGAAGAGGAGGAATTATAATTGAAAAGGTGAAAAAGTGAAAAGGTGAGAAGGTGAAAAGGAATGTTATTTCTGAATTAAGCATTAAATTTGCGCTAAGAATAATCAAGTTACATAAATATTTGTGTGATGAGAAGCAAGAATTTGATATGTCAAGACAAATATATCGGAGTGGAACAAGTATTGGCGCAAATATAGCAGAAAGTAGGAATGCGCAAAGCAAAGCAGATTTTATAAATAAACTTAGCATAGCACTTAAAGAAGCAGATGAAACGGAATATTGGTTGGTATTATTATTCCAATCGGGAACAATAAGTAAGACGGAATATGAGTCTATATTATCTGATCTGCAAATCATAATAGGAACATTAATAAACATAATAAATAAAACGAAAGAAAATGACCAAACATCATAGGATAATTGTATTTGCACTTATTTCACTTTTTCACCTTTTCACCCTTTCACCCTTATTTGCCCAGTTCCGAATCAACAACAGTGAAGACTCCCCGCTACGGAAACTTCAATATGCAGAGTTGGCCATCACCAACCTCTATGTGGATAGTGTCGATGAGAAGAAACTCGTCGAGGATGCCATCCGTGGGATGCTCGACAAACTCGACCCCCATTCCAGTTACTCCACACCGAAGGAGGTGAAGGAACTCAACGAACCTCTCAACGGCAACTTCGAAGGCATTGGTGTACAGTTCCAGATGCTTCAGGACACGCTGATGGTGATCCAGCCCGTCACGAATGGTCCCTCGGAAAAAGTGGGTATCATCGCCGGTGATCGTATCGTCTCTGTGAATGACACCGCCATTGCGGGTGTCAACATGTCGAAGGAGGAGATCATGAAACGCCTGCGCGGTCCGAAGGGTACAAAGGTTGATCTTGGCATCATCCGCTCAGGCATCAAGGATAAGTTACTTTTCACCGTCATCCGCGATAAGATTCCCGTGAAGTCTGTGGATGCTACCTATATGATACGCCCAGGCATCGGCTATATCCGTATCGGCAACTTTGGGGCACAGACCTACGATGAGTTTGTGGAGAGCCTTGATAGACTACGTGGCGAGGGTATGACAGACCTTATTCTTGACTTGCAGGAGAATGGCGGGGGCTATCTGAAGGCTGCTGTCGATATCGCTGATGAGTTCCTCCAGGGAGGTGATTTGATCGTTTATACGGAGGGACGTCGTACCCAACGGGCCGAATATCGTGCACACGGTAACGGCCGGTTCACGACGGGCAAGGTGGTGGTATTGGTAGATAGTTATACCGCCTCGGCAGCGGAGATTGTCACAGGAGCCATCCAGGATCAGGACCGTGGTCTCGTCGTGGGGCGTCGTACCTTTGGCAAGGGACTTGTCCAGCGTCCGATTGATATGCCAGACGGTTCGATGATCCGTCTCACCATCGCCCATTATTATACCCCCTCGGGACGTTGTATCCAGAAGCCTTACACGAAGGGTGAGGGCAAGGATTATGCGATGGATGTGGTGAACCGCCTGAAGAGCGGAGAACTGACAAATGCAGACAGTATCCATTTCGCCGACTCACTGAAGTTTGAGACGCTCCGTGAGCACCGTACCGTCTATGGTGGTGGTGGCATCATGCCCGACTACTATGTGCCGCTCGACACCACCATTTATACACGGTTCCATCGGGAGTTGGCTGCCAAGAGCATCGTCATCCAGTCGAACCTCCGTTATGTCGATAAGAACAGAAAGAGCCTGAAGAAACGTTGGGAGACCTTTACTGACTTCAAACAGAACTACGAGGTGCCTCAGAGTCTTGTGGATGAGGTGATTGCCGAAGGTAAGAAACAGAAGATTGAACCCAAAGATAATGCAGAACTGGAGAAGACACTCCCCTATCTGCGCCTTCAGTTAAAGGCCCTGATAGCCCGTGACCTCTGGGACATGAGCGAATACTTCTCCGTCTTCAACGAACGCAGCGAGATTGTCAGGAAAGCCTTGGAGGTCATCCAACAATAACAAATCATCCCCGCTCAATACGAGCGAGGATAATTTTTTGATTACTACATACAACTTACTACTGCGCCGGCCCCGAGTGCCGAGGCGATAGCGGTTGCTACGGCTGCTATTATTTTCAGAATCACTCTAATACTTGCTTTGTTCATGATTTGCCTCCTTTACTATAATTACCATTCTTCATCACCCGGTTGTGGGTCATGCTGAGGGTCCGGCTGAGGGTCCGGCTGAGGGTCCGGTTGGGGCTCTGGTTGGGGTTCCGGTTGTACATCCTTCTTTGCTTTCTGCACCTTCTCGCGCCAGTCGCGGGTCAGTGTCAGTTCTGCGTCGCCCGTCAGTTCCGTTTTAGAAAACTCTCCCGTCGCCGTGGCATGCAGACGGATAGCCTGGATATTGTCTTTCGTGCCGCCAATAGAAAGATCCACCTTGTCAAGGCTCTCCCAGCCGCCACTGTTCTCCACCGAAGCCTTAAAGATGGCCAGGTTGTCAATCTTCACGGCGTTGCCCTCCAGCACCAACTCGCGTATGCAGGATACCATGTCATCAAGCACACCCTTGATAGTGCCTCGCGAGTGGGGTGTGTTGTGCTGTGTCATGTGTGCCGCCAGGTCGTCAATGGAGTAAGTTTTCTTAGGGTCTCTGTAGGCATAATACTTCTTGTACGCCGGTGATTTTGAGTTCTGATTCTGTAAAAGATAAAGTTCCATAAACATTCTTGTTTTAAATGTTAAATACTAATGTTGATTTTGCATCCGCTGCATCCGTCGGGCCCAGACTTCTTGCTTGTTTGCGGCTGCAAAAGTACAACATTTCCAGACACCATTCCCGAAAATACCCCAATTCAGGATAAACCTAATTCACTTACCCATGAAGTACTCCTTTTCTCCGGTCTCTTGATATCTTTCCGAGAGTACAAGGTAGCCCGAATGCTTCGGAGAGTCGTTTCATACCCAGCGGAAGCAAGGTGCAGGTAGTACAGAAGTCCCTTGTCAAACTCTAGTTCAAGACTGCTCGACGATTAGCAATTTAACTTTTCTT
Organism: Prevotella sp.; assembly: GCA_017965725.1. GTDB lineage: Bacteria > Bacteroidota > Bacteroidia > Bacteroidales > Bacteroidaceae > Prevotella. Next base: position 5,894 of record JAGCPK010000098.1, on the reverse strand, counting down.
TTATTTTCTCAGCGAGGGCTTTTAATAACTTGAATTTGGTGGAAAGAGAAGTTTTTGTAGGATTAAATTCTTCAGACAATTGTTTTTTAAAGGAGTCCATATTCCAACTATTATACTTCTTCTTCTCTTTTAATATTGCAATAATCTGTATAAGCAGGGGTTTATCTTCGGATAGAGTTATTCCTGTTAAATCTTCATTAAATTGGGATTTGTAATATTTAATAAATTGTGATTCAACGTATTTACACCCTAAAGTGTCCTCTATCGTTCCTTGATCTATAATGCCTCCTTCTAAATCTCGGATTGTGTAAACAGTTTCATCGTTATATGCGCCCCCTATCTTCAAAATGTTCTCTTTATATTTTCGTCCGTCCTTGTCGTCATCAGTTACAACCAATACAGAAATATTATCAAAGTTCATCTTTGATGCCAAAGTATCAATGTTGGAACCATGTCCATTAGTTATACCGATACCATTATAGCCTAAACAATCGAGTGCTTTTTGAAGAATTATTTTATCTGAAGCACCCTCAACTAAAACACTGTGCGGATTCAGTAAATCCCGATAAACGTTAATTCCAAAGGCCTCATTTAGCACTTCATCATCAATAATATTGTCACTTTCTCTGATTCTTGTAATTTCTGTGATTGCTTTCTTGTTCTTTTTTACAATATAATGTCTCTCTTTATGCTGCTTATCAATGATAAAAGGAGAGTGTGTGGCTAAAAAGACATAATTCTCATACCCGACTTTTAATAACTCTTTGCCTAAATCTCTTATGCCAGATGGATGTAGGTGTACTTCTGGCTCATCTATTAAAATAATCTCATTCTTCCTCTCGTGATTTTCTGCTTCTAGTGACAGCGATAGAATAAGAGACAAAAACTGTTGGGCACCTTGGCTCCTGTCTGTTATTTCAAATCTATTATGCTCATTCTCTACACCTTGATCCTTAATGAGAAATGATAAATTCCCCGTTTCTGCAATCTCAATAACAACACTAATTTTATTACTCCAAACTCTTCCAATATAATTGTTAATTGCTGAATTTAGTTTGCTTGATAATATGCTTCTTTGGGTATGATTAGGTACTTTATCTATTATTTCTTTGATTTTATCTTCTGTATAGCCACTTAAAAAGAATATATTTTTAAGAGGCTTACTTGAGTTTATATTTTCTTTAAATTTGTATAAATTAATGTTTGACAAGATGTAATCTGGCGATGGTTTCCACATAGAAACCTCTGGTTCTTTCTTTTCTATCATTTCAGAAATGATTTTTCTGAAAAATTTCAAAAACAACTCTTTTGTAAGTAATTCAAACCCTTCAACACGTTTATTGTTAATAATATATTTGTCAACAGGATTATAGATGTTGTCATACCCTAGCCCCTTCTTAATAAATGTATTATTATCAAGAAGTTCTACATCATAGTCATATGAAGACTCAAATTTGTTTTTCTTTTTTTGAAGGGTAACTCTTTTTACAATATTATTAATCTTAAATTTAATTTTCTGCGGTTTGTTGCTCAAGTCAGTAATACCATTTATATTACAATCATTATCTCCTAATTCTAAATAGAAACTAATTTCGCATTTTTCGTTGTTTTCAAGTTTTTGATTGCAAAAACTATCAAAAGAAACATTTACTTTTGGTACTTTGAAATACGACAACGCTTCAAGAATGTTACTCTTCCCTGATTCATTAATGCCAACAAAAATCTTGGTGTAACTATTGCCAATTTTATCGAAATCTAATTCGACATGTTCTATTGATTTAAAATTATTGATAATAACTTTCTTGATAATCATATTTGACATAATTACAATATTAATATGTTATTTTATATTTCTTTCCTAATCTCGTCCGGACTTTCCCCATTATATAAGAGTATTAAATGTAAACACATTCTTTGTTGCAATCCTTCCTGCTGGATTTTTGTTGGTTAGTACCACTACTCTACGCAATACTTATTATAGGCATCTTTATAAATATTCCTCTCTTCTTCTTGAAAAGCGGTTCTTCTATTATGTAATTCTGCCAATTGACCATAAATCTGTTGATAAATAATCTTGTGTGCAGGATTGGGCAATGATGCCTCATCGTATGCATCCATCTCAAAATCCTCCTCTTCTATAGCAGCATGAGCAAGATTAAGCAAGTCTTCTTTGGTCATTTCTGTTACAACCATCCAGTTTCCGCCTCTTGAGAAATAGGCTTTCTGATCTTCAATTTTTAAGTGTTTCATATATGTCCTTTCTTTCTGAATATGCTTGTTCTCCAGCCTCCAGACTGTTCAATGTTATCTCATAGTTTTCAATCGCATTACCATCTACGTCTTTTAGGGCTTTGGCAGTGGGATATCCACTATATATATTGAAATGAGGTCCATCTGTTTCTATCTTCTTTTCAGTATATAGAATATAATCTGGTTTTATTGAACCTCCTATCGTGTTATTATGTGTAGAAATAATAACTGGCATATTTTCAGCCATCTCCTTAATAAACTTATTGACCTCATTCTTCAAGAAAATATTATCAAACGAAGACTCAGGCTCATCAATAATGAGAATATCACAAAGAATAGCGTCCTTGATTTTCTGCAAGAAGTTAAACTCTGAACGCTCTCCACCAGATACGGGCAACCCCGATGAATTAAGGATTCTATAGTCTATGGCAGCAAACAATTTATAAATGCGGTCAGTCTCAACACCAGCCGTCTTTAACTCCTCTAAATACAGAATGGGATTACTATATTTTGCAAACGCATTGATAAGTGAAACCTGTTTCAGTCCGACAGTTTTCAAATCAGTAGCATTCGCAAATGGGCGTGCAGACACGCTGATTGTAAAATGCCCTGCCTTCTCTGTACTAATTATCCTATTTTTCTTAACCGCTATAGCTATTTGGTTAAACACCTCACGCTTTTTCTTATTGATGAAATAATGGAATAAGTCTATATCGGGAATACGAGGTGCCGCTGTTTTTAATTGTAACGACTCCTTTACCATCTTAATCATGTTATTGACCTCTTTGAAATACTGATCCTGAACATATTCTTTCCGACATAGTTCTATCAGTTCTTTCAAGAGTGCCTTCAGTGAGGCTTCGGGCAAATGCTTATTGATGATAGGCTTGTAGAGTTGTGATTCTAATAAGGTCAGTGTTGCTTTGATAAGTTTCTTTATCTCATCATTGCTCTGCTCCTTATAACCACTCTCATTGAATAATTTCGACTTTGAGAACACATCGTTTACATCGCTCTGCTGTGCAGAAGTCATCACTGCATCAAGATATTTCTGCAATTTTATCTCATCTTCTTCGGCTGAGCATGTCTTCAGCATATCTGTAACTATAGCACTAAATTCATGCAAGTAATCTTCTGCCGAGTTTTCTTGTCTAACCTTCAAATCACTTTCAAATTGATCCGAGTCGTTCTTACCAGTATTGAGCAATTCAAACTGTTTGATGTATTTTGCCCTTCCTTCAAAACGGTTTGCAATGGCATTCAACGTATAGGTCTTTCCTGTAGAGCGCTTCCCAAACATAATATTGAGTCCCGTTGATAACATCTGCCCATTTGGAAAAATCTGAAAAAGTTCAATACCTTTTTCTGAGGTTAATGAAACTTTTGTCTTATCCATCAGGCAGAGTTTCAGCGTGTTGATATTTACCTGATCAACATCAAAAAAAGTATGACTGACAGGATACTGATCTGGAGTAATACCTTTTTCAACTCTGAAATCGCTGAAATAGACAGGAGTAAGTTCCGACTCCTCCTTCTCCATATAAATAAACTTCTTGACGCTCGACACCTCACCTGCTAGAATGTTCCTCCCTAATTTCTCAATAATATCTTTATGTAGTTTTGGATCCTTCTCATAATGTGGTATGAGTAAATATTTACCTAAGTCACAAAATATCCGTGTGAATGTGTCGTAAGTAATAAAATCTTCTTGTGTTTTAATTAGATTCTTTACATCTTCACACTTAGTATTAAAGTCAAATAAAGTACCGTCATCATTATTTGCGATAACAAGAATATGCCCTTTCTCCAAATCCACCTCTATACCTGGTAGTACAACGGTGTTTGGTAAAGCGTTCTTTATCTCTTGAAACTGCGTGTAGTCAAACAGGTTATGGTTTGTTATAGCAATGACATCCAGACCTGTCTTCGCTACATAATCCACCAAAACATTTTTGTCATACGTAAACAACCTGTCCGACACAGATGGTACTGTATGAATATGTAGGTCGCATCTTTTCATAATCTTTTATCGTTATTATGCATTATAATTTATTTGATGTGGTTATTAAAATTTGAGCCAAAGATAACGCAAAATATTCACAGATGAATAAAATGGGGCGTTTCAAATAGAGGGAGAAAATAAGTGATTGAGAGTAGAAAAAAGTATATTCTATTGGCTATCAGAACTTTGTGCCATTTCCACATACCTTGTAGAATGAAACGCTGTCTTCTCAAAAAGAATCGAAGAAATTATCTATAGAAACATTATATGAGATAAATGCAACCTCTTCCTCTCTGCTCGGGGGAAAAGGGAGGCGGCTGTCAGTCGCTGTTGAAATTCAGATCATTGACGTCACTGACTCGTGTGTTATTTCTGCGGAAACCTCCAGCCGCCATGCTTGGAGTATATGGACATGAAAAAACCGCGGCAGATCTGCTCGCGGTTCTTTGTTGTTGTATGCTGACATTAGAGAATAGCCAGCAGTTCTTTGCCGATTTTGTGAATACCCTTCACGATGCGTTCACGCTGCTGGGCGCGGGGTCGCTTGATGCCGTTAGCATAGTGTGATAGTTGATGCTGATTGATTCCAGAAGCACGGCTGATGGCCGCCAGCGAGAGGAAAGGCTCGTATGCCCGCAGAAGTGATGTGGCATCCAAGAACTTGTACTCAAACTCATAGTCCCCGTCCACGAGCCACTGGGGGACATCGTCGCCGTCGGCGACCATTCCCTCGACGTGGAACTCGAGGCTTTCTTTGGCTTCTTTCTGAAGTTCGGCGAATGTGTCTGCAGTAAACACGACTGCACCGGGGACGTTCTCGCCCAGTGATGCAGAGAAATTTTTCTCGCACCATGATACGTCCACTCTAATCTTGTTCATAATTGTAATTTTGTTGATTTTGTTTTAGATGATTGTTCCTATTGTGGTTGGCACTGGCGGCGGGCTATTTCCAACCCGCCTGATGCCAAATGCTGTTGAGGTTCCTCTGGTCCATCTCCCTATTCATCGGACCGTTTACGGTAACCTTCCCCGGTTTAGTGGGGTGCTTGAATTGACGATGATCCCCTTTCGTGGCATATAGGTACCACCCGTCGTCTTCAAGCATCTTGATGACCTGTTTTGTTTTATATGCCTTCATATAAATTCTCTTTAATTTTCGATGCAAAGGTAATAAAAATAATACTAATAACCAAATATCTTACTCAAAAAGTATTAGTTTTAATATCTTTTTAACATTTTAGGCACGGAAAAGCCCCAGTGCATCACTGCAAATATTATTGGAATTATTACAAGACAGTCAACAGAAAAGTGGGTCAGAATAGTTTTCTGACCCACACCTTGACCCACTTGATTTCTTTATTTCATTACATATTTTTTCTCATTCTTAATGTAGATGCCTTTCTGTGGAGCATGCTGCAACTTACGGCCTTGGAGGTCGAAGAGAGTATTAGTGAATGGTGCTTTTATCTTATTTATAGGCTTAATCTCGGCGGTTGCCCCTTTCTCTGGCCAGACGTCATAAAGCACCTCTCCGTTGCGCTCGAAATGAACAAGCATGGAACGGTAGTGACGCTTTAAATTTTCAAAATAATCATCTAACAATCCCATAGCAAAATACGGTCTGGGCGGTCCGAACAGGCAT
>JAGCPK010000097.1 GCA_017965725.1 Prevotella sp. | reverse complement strand
GAGTTCTCGGAGGGAGGCATCCTTTGGCGGGGCAACCAGTACCGTGAGTTGACGTTCATCCCACAGTCTGAGGAGGCATCGTTCTCACTCTACGATGTCACCATCGGTGTGAACTTCCACTGGGAGCGCAAGGAGACACAGGTATTCTCCGGTACACTTCGTCTTGTGGTTGAGTCCGACAAGATCGTCGCCATCAACGAACTCCCCGTAGAGCGTTATCTCACGAGTGTCATCTCCAGCGAGATGTCGGCTACGGCTTCGAAGGAGTTCCTGAAGGCTCATGCCGTCATCTCCCGTTCGTGGCTTCTGGCACAGATGGAGAAACGCAAGCAACTCGACAATGGATCCACGGGTTTCTTCTCGTTCATCAAGAAGGATGACGAGTTGATACGTTGGTACGATCGGGAGGATCACACCCTTTTCGATGTCTGTGCTGACGACCACTGCCAGCGTTATCAGGGAATCACGAAACAGTCGAGTCCTGTCGTGGAGGAAGCCATCAGCGAGACCCGCGGACAGGTGCTCACCTACGATGATGACATCTGTGATGCCCGTTTCTCGAAGTGCTGTGGCGGTCAGACGGAGGAGTTCCAGTACTGCTGGGAGGACACCCCGAAGCCTTACCTCGTATCCTTCCACGACCCCTATTGCAACACCAGCGACAAGCATGTGCTCTCTCAGGTGCTCAACGACTACGATCAGGAGACACCCGACTTCTACCGTTGGACGGTGGAATACTCGCAGGAACAACTCTCCGAACTCGTCAACCGCAAGCTGAAGGATGACTTCGGTACCATCACCGACCTCATCCCACTGGAACGGGGTAAGAGCGGACGTATCTGGAAACTGAAGATCGTGGGTACGAAGAAGTCCTTCACCATCGGTAAGGAACTCGAGATCCGTCGCGCCCTCAGCGAGACCCATCTGCTCTCCTCCGCCTTCGAAGTGGAGAAATCTGGCGACAGGTTCATTCTTCACGGCTCAGGCTGGGGCCACGGTGTCGGCCTCTGTCAGATCGGTGCCGCCGTCATGGGAGAGCAGGGCAAGTCTTACGATGAGATTCTCCTTTTCTACTACCGCAATGCCCAAATCCACCGTCTCTACGACTAAAATTATAAATTGTAAATAAGTAAATTGTAAATGAAGAAGTCTCCTTGGGCCTGGGTGCCCACCCTTTACTTCGCAGAAGGTCTGCCCTACGTGGCTGTGATGACCATCTCACTCATCATGTATAAGCGTCTCGGCTTGTCTAACACCGATATCACGCTCTACACTTCATGGCTCTATCTGCCCTGGGTCATCAAACCCCTGTGGAGTCCGTTTATCGACATCATCAAGACCAAGCGCTGGTGGATTGTCGCCATGCAGTTGCTCATCGGTGCGGCCCTCGGTGGCGTGGCTTTCACCATCCCCGGCCCTTACTGGCTACAAGGCTCATTGGCCTTCTTCTGGCTGATGGCTTTCTCGAGTGCCACGCACGACATCGCGGCTGATGGTTTTTATATGTTGGGTCTCGACCAGCACAAACAGGCTTATTTCGTAGGCATCCGCAGTACGTTCTACCGTATCGCCACCATCGTGGGACAGGGGTTGCTGGTGATGTTGGCAGGCAATTTGGAGGTGGTCACTCGCAACATCCGGTATTCATGGAGTCTGATGTTCTATGGCATGGCGGGCATCTTCATCGCCTTCTGGCTCTGGCATCACTACATCCTGCCTCGCCCTTCTGAAGACAAGGGCATCGAAAAGATGCGTAGTTCGGATATCATGCAGGAGTTTTGGGTGACGCTGAAAACCTTCTTCCAGAAACCTCAAGTCTGGGCGGGTCTCGCCTTCATGCTCTTCTACCGTATGCCTGAGGGCCTGTTGGCAAAGGTCAGTGCACTCTTCCTCATCGACACGGCAGCGAAGGGTGGTCTCGGACTCTCTCCTGCAGAATATGGACTGGTACAAGGTACGGTGGGTGTCATCGGACTGACGCTGGGTGGTATCCTGGGTGGTATCGTCGCCAGTCGTGATGGTCTGAAGCGTTGGCTCTGGCCTATGGTGATGGCAATCACCTTGCCCGACCTCGTGTATGTCTATCTCTCATACGCCCTCCCGCATAGTCTCTTCATCGTCAATGTCTGTGTCTTCATCGAACAGTTTGGCTATGGCTTTGGCTTCTCTGCCTATATGCTATACCTTATTTATTATAGCCAGGGCGAATACAAGACCTCACACTATGCCCTCTGCACGGCATTGATGGCGTTGTCGATGATGATTCCAGGACTCTTTGCAGGAGCCCTGCAGGAGTCGGTGGGCTATCCAGCCTTCTTCATCATCGTCGTAGCAGCCTGTGCCATGACATATATTGTCACGGCATTCCTGAAGATCGACCCTGAATTTGGTAAGAAACAGCAATAACAATAATCCCCACCAGACGGTGGGGATTATTGTTGGCGTTGACTACTCCCATTCGATGGTACCAGTGGGTTTCGGTGTCAGGTCGTACAACACACGATTCACTCCGGGAACCTCGGTGATGATCCTCTTGGTGATATGATGCAGTAGTTCATAAGGAATCTCCTCAATCGTTGCTGTCATGGCATCACGGGTGTTCACGGCACGGATAATGACAGGCCAATCCCAACTGCGTTTGTTGTCTTTCACACCCGTTGACTTGTAGTCGGGTACGATGGTGAAATACTGCCATACCTTGCCTTCCAGGCCGTTCTTGGCAAACTCCTCACGCAGAATGGCGTCTGATTCACGCAGAGCCTCCAGACGGTCACGTGTGATGGCACCTGTGCAGCGTACACCCAAGCCAGGACCTGGGAAGGGCTGACGGAACACCATGTTGTCAGGCAATCCGAGTTCCTTACCTACCACACGTACCTCATCCTTGAAGAGCAGTTTGATGGGTTCTACGAGTTCAAACTGCAGATCCTCAGGCAGACCACCCACGTTGTGGTGTGACTTCACAGGACCAGACTCGATGATATCGGGATAGATGGTGCCCTGAGCCAGGAAACTGATACCCTCCAGTTTGCGGGCCTCCTCTTCAAACACACGGATAAACTCTGCACCGATGATCTTACGTTTCTGCTCGGGGTCTGCCACACCAGCCAGTTTGTCGAGGAATCTGTCAACAGCATCCACATAAATCAGGTTGGCATTCAGTTCGTCGCGGAACACCTTCACCACCTGCTCAGGCTCTCCCTTACGCAGCAGTCCATGATTCACATGTACTGAAACCAGTTGCTGGCCTACAGCCTTGATCAGCAATGCTGCCACTACCGATGAATCGACACCACCAGAGAGTGCCAACAGCACCTTCTTGTCACCAATCTGAGCGCGGAGCTCCTTAATCTGTTCTTCAATGAATTTCTGTGCCAATGCTGGAGTCGTGATACGCTCCATGTCTGTTGGCCGTACGTTACCTGTACTCATAATCTCTTGTTTATATGGATAATACTAAATGAAGTCGCGAAAATGTAAATCAGATGCCTGCGCCGTCCTGGAATCCTGCATCGATGGCTTTCGACTGGAGGATGCGGGAGTAGGGTGGTACGCTGTGGGTGAGCCAGATGTTACCACCGATGGTGGAGTCGTGGCCAATGGTGATGCGCCCTAAGATAGAGGCGTTCGAATACACCGTCACATTATCTTCGATAATCGGGTGGCGGGGCACGTTAAGCATGTTGCCCTCCTCGTCATATTTGAAACTCTTGGCTCCCAGCGTCACACCCTGATAGAGCGTCACATGATTGCCGATGATGGCAGTCTCACCGATGACGACACCTGTGCCGTGGTCGATGGAGAAATATTCACCAATCTGTGCCCCTGGATGGATGTCGATACCTGTCTTCGAGTGGGCCTGCTCCGTGATGATACGGGGGATGACGGGCACCCCCATCTCATGCAGTCTGTGGGCCACACGGTAATGGACCATCGTGTTCACCACAGGATAGCAGAATATCACCTCCCCATAGGTCTTGGCTGCGGGGTCGTTGTCGAACATCGCCTGGATGTCGGTATAGAGCAGCCGCTTGATCTCTGGCAGCGAGTCGATGAACGCCAGAGCGAGCCGTTCCCCTGTGCAGAGCACATCCTCCTCCTGACAGTCCTCACAGAACTGCAGGCCCCGTGCTATCTGCTGGCGCAGTAGCCGGTAGAGTTCTTCCATCGACACACCAATCTGGTAGGCACGCAGTTCCTCGTCGGGCTGGCGCTTATGGAAATAGTCGGTGAAGACGATGCTCTTGATGAGGCTGACGATACGCTTCACATCCTCTACCGACGGCAGTTGCGTCTGTGTAGCCGTAGGCATCATCCTGACCTCTTCCTCGGAATGTTTGGAGAGTACGGCCACATTGTGGCGCAGGGTCTCGTTGATCTTCTTTTGGTCCATATTCATCTGGTTTTGGGGGACAAAGTTACACAAATTATTCGAAAAAACAAAAAATAAGGTGGCAGATTATCATTTTATTAAAATTTGCATTGAACTATTCATCCCGAGGTTGGGAAAAGTCTCCCCCAAAACTGGGACACGTTTTTGCAACCCCTGCAAAAGTCTGCCCCAAATCTGAGGCACGTTTCTGCACCCCATGCAAAACCTTCTCCCAGATTCGGTTCACATTTTCCCCCGGTGGGAATTATATGTCCGGGATTCGGTTGAGACTTTCCCCCGGTGGGAATTATATGACTGAGTTCTGGTTCATACTTCACCCCGGTGGATACTCTCTTTAGTGCGTCGCCGAACACCAATGGTTATCTTCACTATTGCATAAAGATCCCCCAGATGCTAGTACAAACAAAGCCATCGACTCAAGAATGAGCGATGGCTTGTATAAGTGGGGCTCGAAACGACCTTAAAGGCCATAAGGGTCGTCATCCTTTCTGCGAATTCCCCTTTTGACGGTACAAAGATAGTATTTTTTCTCTTATCTTCCAAATTATTTACCATTACTTTTCAGTTTTTTGCCTCAAAGAGCATTTCTTTCCAATCTTTTTTTGTACTTTTGCACATCGTATGAAACCAACCATAATTGAAGATATATTATTTGAACTTGAACCGTTTGAAGAAGATGGCTCTGTGCTGATGGCAGCGGAGACCTCGTGGAGAGGTATGGCTGTCGAACTGCAAGAGTTGCATTATCTGAAAGGTGCTCGCTTTATTAACCAACTGAAACTAATAATCTACTATGGTGAATTTCATCCCGTAGAGGGTGAAACTGACATTTTCAGCGCTATTAGCGAAAATAGTGAGGACTACGATAATCTGATCAATGCAGCGCGTAAGGCAGTAGAACATGGCTATCGTGTTTATATACTGCCTAATCCGAGGAGTTGTCGTACTGCCGATTTTATTTTTGAAAAGAAGGGTATTCTCGGACTCTATGATTTGAAAACCGTTCATGGAAAAGGATCTGTAGGAACACAGTTGCTTGATTCCATCGGGCAGACAAACCGTGTTTTGCTGAATATGACAACAGATTATAATGCGCGTTTGCTTTCATCTGAAATCAAAGCATATTTTGAAGCCAATGAACATGCTGTAGAAGTCTTGATTTTTAAGGGCAAGAAATCCATATCCGTTTCAAGATGGCAGGTCGAAGCCCCCAGATTTAACCGCTTCTTCAGAAAGAAATATGAAAAATAAAAAGCCACCCGTAGGTGACTTTTAAATGGAGCAGTATCGATCAAGCCTTGCTCCCCGCACTCAGCGGCGTAGTCAAAACATATGTTTGACGCTGCAAAGATAGGTATTTTTCGTTTATGTTCCAAATAATTATCCATTTATTTTCATTTTTTCATCCTCAAAAGCATTTCTTTCCAAAGTTTTTTGTATCTTTGCCCCATAAATATTGTAGAACTCTCAAAACAAACGCGTATGGTGACATAGCAAAAGATATATAAGAAATATAGTGAAGCGTCCGCTTTGATTCTTGTTATCCGAAATCGGCAAAATTTCTGAAATGTACAAGAGGAAAAAGTAGATGTTCACGCTGATAGCGTGGGCATATTACTCCTTAAGTACATTGGGTGTTTGCCGATACCTGGATAACGTAAGCGAGATAAATTGCTCACGTTTTTTGTGTGCCTATAGACAAGATTATTAACTTCTAAAACAAAAAAGATGAAAAGATTATTTTTACTTTTGATTATTACAAACCTTTTGTTTTTACAGCATTTGTTTGCTGCAAAATCCGTATGGGATGGAAGAAGTAGTGATACCAGTTGGTATAATGAAACTTCGTCAGAATACCATATCAATTCTGCAGCCCAATTTAAGGGCTTTGCCGATTTGGTTAGTTACAATTATTGTTCATTCGAAGGAAAAACAATATATCTGGAATGTGATGTTGACTTAAATAATCAATATTGGTCTCCAATAGGTCTTCATAGTTCGAAGCCTTTCTCTGGTATTTTTGACGGTTTGAATCATAGTATCACCAATTTGTTAATAAATAATGAGCATTTCGATTATCCTGATATGAAGGATAATGTTGGACTGTTTGGCTATGCTGTTAATTCAGTTATAAAAAACTTAAGTCTTCAGGGAGTTATGGAAATATCATCTGGGAGATATATAGGAGGGGTTGCGGCGTTTGTTAATAAGATAGAAAATATCTATTGCGATATAACTATAAATTTACAAACAAGCCTTTCTTCCAGTTATGTAGGTTCTGTTGTCGCTTGTGCAGAAGGGTCTTCAAGAATATTTAGTAAAGGAGAGATAAAATTCAGTAACAGTTATGATGTCTTACATGATGGCTGTCATGTCGGAGGAATTGCAGGACGTTCAACAGAGATGAATGAATGTTACTCGTGTGTGGACTTGGCTGTGAATATTTACGGTACGAGTAGTGCATATGTTGGCGGTATTTCTGGAGCATCAACAAATATCTCAAATATCATTTATACTGGTTCTATATCAGTTTCCAATATCAATTATTCTGGTGGGCCATTTGTTCCTCATATTGGTGGAATCTGTGCATCCTTTGGGGCTAATGGATATAATATTATTTCTGCTCCTAGTTATTTTGTTCCTGGAGAGGGATGGGCTATTGGCAAAAGTATAATGACACCAAGTACTTCAGAAGCGACTGTTACAAATACATATTATCTCAATACATGGGCTACTGAAAATGAAGTTTTTGGAACTGCGCTCTCAGAAAATGATCTAAAGTCTGGAAATCCATTGACAGGCTTTGATACATCTATTTGGGAATTTAATGAAAATGAATATCCCTCTTTAATATCTCTGAAATCATTAATTCCGCAACCAACATACACAGTGACTTATTATGTTGATGGTGAATTGTATCAAATTGATGATTATAAAGAGGGAGAGACGGTAATCCCTCCAACCGACCCAGTTAAGGAAGGATATACCTTTGATGGTTGGGGCTATGTTCCTCCTGTCATATCTGGTAATAGTTGGATTGTGTATGGATCATTTTCTATCAATAATTATGTCATCACCTACATGATTGACGATGAAGTCTTCTTAACTGAAACTCAAAAATACAATTCTTACATCAATCCTCCAAAATATTATCCGATAAAACAGGGCTATTTGTTCAATTGGGGCGAGTATCCATATAATGTCCCTGCCCATGATGTTACAATTGTTGGCTATTACACTGAAGATTATTATGAATGTGTTGACCTTGGTTTACCAAGTGGTTTATTGTGGGCTACTAAAAATGTAGGTGCTGCAAACTCAGAAAGTTCTGGCTACTATTTTTCTTGGGGAGAAACAAACCTTAAAGAGTCATATTACTGGGGTACATATAAGTATTGCAATGGATCCGCTAATACTCTAACAAAGTATTGTGATTCCTCAGAATTTGGAAATGTAGATAACAAATTGACTTTGGAAGAGAGTGATGATGCTGCTATGGTAAGTTGGGGCAGTCCATGGAGATTACCTACGGAGAATGAGGCTTTGGAGTTGTATAATAATTGTTCATGGTCATTAGGAAGTCTTAACGGCGTAAATGGTTGTTATGTAACGGGTCCGAATGGAAACCAAATTTTCTTTCCTTTTGCCGGCATCAAACAATATCAGACAACCTTAAAAGGTGGAAGTGAAATGTATTTACTTACATCTTCATTATATCATTTTGATGATGTTCGTCCAGATTATGGTATAGTTATTTTCTGTGATGGCTCAGAATATGGTCTTGGTGGTGAAGAAAGAGGTTATGGTTTCACTGTAAGAGCTGTCACAAATGTTGATCCGAATGGAATAAGAAATTTGATTATGAACGACTCAAATGAAATAGATGTTATTTATGACTTACAAGGCAAAAGATTGTCAAAAGTAAAGAAGGGAGTAAACATCATTCGTACAAAGGATGGGAAGACTAAAAAGGTCGTGGTGAAATAAAGAGAGTTTATAGAGCACCATATGTTTCGTAATACAAGGGATGGTACTCTCGTGTTTTCTTTGATACGAAGTACCGTCTCTTTGTTACATCTATTACTCAGCTTTCCTGTCCCCCCCTGTGTAAGCCATCCCAAGAAGGGAATTATATGCCCTGAATCCGGGGCAAGACATAAGTGAGAACAGAGCCTAACTTAAAATAATGCTATCCCCTGCACAATAATCAAAGAAAAAGTGCTATCTTTGCAACATTAAACAGTAAGAATAAGCAAGATGAACAAGAAAAATATGATGACGATGATGCTTGCACTCGTCGCAATGACAGGGTTGGCGCAGACAAAGACAGCAACTGTAACTGGTTACTCACCATCTCTGAAAGACGGGACGTTGGTGTTGGCTGGGATTGGTACTTCTGGAACTGTTGTTGATACCGTGAAGGCCGGACGCTTCGCCTACACTCTGCCCGTTGAGGAATTCACCGAGAGCAGCCTTTCTTTCTATGGCGAAGGTTGCCCTAATTCTTATACTCTTATCTTCCTGCGTCCCGATGTGACTGTGAAAGTGACGGGCAATGACTGTCTTAACCCCTTATGGAAGGTGGAGAGCCCGATACCTGAACAGCAGACACAAAGCCGTTTGACAGAGTATTGCCGCGACGTACTGAAAGAAAAAATGCTGATGGACTTGGCTAAAGAGTCTCGGGAAAAACGAGACTCTGTTACGATGAAATGGATAAAACAACAAATGGACATTCTGCCCTCACTGTCAGTGGATGCAGCCACAATCCATGCACTATATGGCTTATCCAGATGGGCAGTGGAAAGGAAAAATTTCCTGCACATGGAGCAGTTGAAAGAACTGGAAAAGGCCATCGCTGCCCGTGCGCCAAAAGGATTTGAAGACCAGTTGGCAGAGATTCATACTTATGTCTATGCGAAGGATGAGCAGCAGATAGCCGAGGAATTGGCCAGCAACGAGAGCGTGTTCTTCAAGAAATACGACGACGTGGCGCCAGAGAATATCCTCCAGACCATCCTCGACAGGTATAAGGGCAAGGCGGTGCTTATCGACCTCTGGGCCACATGGTGTGGTCCCTGTCGTGCTGGTCACAAGACCATGAAGCCCTTGAAGGAAGAGATGAAGAGTCAGAACGTCCGGTTTATCTACATCACCTCGCCCTCATCGCCTCAGATCACCTGGCAAGAAATGATGAAGGAAATCGATGGTGACCACTATTACTTGACGGATGAACAATTCCAATATATCATGAATAAGTACGAGTCGATTGGCATCCCCACTTACGCCATCTACAACACCAAGGGTGAACAGACCTACAAGAACATCGGTTTCCCAGGCAATGATGTCATCCGCAAAGAGTTAGAAACAGCAAGCAGATAATCAAGCAAGCCATTTCCCGCCTCCTGGGTGGAGGGTTAGGGGCGGGGTGAAAAAAACGTCGAAAGATTTGGTACTTTCGGCTTTTTTTTCTATTTTTGCAGCGATAAAATGATAATGTGATGATTAAAAGAAGTCTGATACTAACGATAAACCTGTTGTGCTGTCTGTGTCTGATGGCGCAGAACGACGGGGTATGGACCTTTAGCGGTAAGGTGGTGGATGCCAAGACGCGGAAGGCCTTGTCGCATGTGAGTGTCACCCATCGTAATGTGGGTACGGTAACCAATGAGGAGGGTGAGTTCACGCTGAAACTGAAGGAAACACCCGCCACGGTGACGTTCTCATGTCTGGGATATAAGTCGCAACACCTGTCGGCTGCAGAGTGCAAGAGCCATGAGGCGGAAGGCCGACCCGTTCAGATGCAGGCTAGTTCGGTGGTGCTCAGCGAGATTGTCGTCAAGGGTGTTGAAGACCCCAGAGGACTTGTCGAGCAGGCTATCGAGAAGATAGACGACAATTATTCGAGGATACCCAATCTCCTGCGTGGTTTCTATCGTGAGACCACCCAGAAGCGCAACCGTTTCATCAGCGTGGCAGAGGGTGTCGTCGATGTGTATAAGTCGCCTTATTACCGGTCGGACTGGCGTGATGGCGTGGCTATCCTCAAGGGGCGTCGCCTGCTCAGTCAGCGCAAGAACGACACGTTGGCGGTGAAACTGCAGGGAGGTCCTGTGCTGCCCGTACATCTTGATGTCGTCAAGGAGCGTGATATTTTGTTCTCCTACGAGGAACTCAACAACTACCATTTCAGTTACAAGGGTGTGAAGCGTACGGGCGACCAGACGGCATTCGTCATCGAGGTCAAGCCGGCTTTTGTCATTGACTATCCCCTTTACAATGGTCTGCTCTATATCGACCAGGAGACGCTGGCCTTCACGAAGATAGAACTGCAATTGGATATGAGCGATCCCGATAAGGTGACACGTTCCATCCTGCGCAGCCGACCTGTCGGACTCCGTTTCGCACCTCATGAATTCTCCATCAACATCGACTATAAGACCGACAATGGCGTGACGCGCATCAATTATATCCGCAACGTCATCCGTTTCCGCTGTGACTGGAAGCGCAAACTCTTTAAGTCAAACTTCACGATTGTCTCAGAGATGGTGGTCACTGACCGTCAGGAAGGGGAGGATGTCAAGCCCATCAAGGTGCGCGACACCTTCAACCGCAGGGATAACTTCTACGACAAGGTCATCTACTTTGAGGATCCCGACTTCTGGGGCAATGAGAACATCATCGAACCCACGGAGGACCTCCTGCAAGGTATTGAGAAAATCAAGCAGAAACTGAAATAAACGCAATCATCCCCGCCAATTGGCGGGGATGATTGCTTATTTAAGGGCTGTGGTAAGGAAAATCGGAACTGAGATGGCGTCGTAATTGTTGCCTGTGAAGAGGTTGGTCTTGGTGTCATCATCGAGATAGGCACCTCCCATGACGAGGCGTACAATCATATCGCCCGAGGTGATATCTTTCTCGCCAAACGAACTGCCGTCAGCCCAGAAATAGACATTCAGCGTGTGGTCGGCATCCTTGTAGGAAATGGGGAAAGCAATCTTCTCGGCTCCTAAGGCAAACTGCACGTAGGAATTCTGTAATGAGGTGAAGACCATTTGACATTTGGTGTTCTGGAGGGTGCTCTGTTCCTGAAGGGCTTTCTTCAGTTCAGTGTCGCGCAGTTGCTCTACTACAGCACTGGCAGGGAACCCCTTGACAAAGAGTGTCGTGTCAGCATTGACAGTCCATTGCACATCGAGGGTGTCCAGTCCGTCGTGGTAGTTCTCTGGGTTGGTGGCTGGGTAAACCAGTTTTCCGTAGTAGTCGCCCAGGACGGCATTGTAACACCTGGTGATTTCGGCTTTGCTAAGGCCAGAAGAACTGTCGCTGTCATCGTCTTTGATGCAGGATGTAAGGCACAGGGCTGCTATGCAGCCAAGGCCGAGGAAAATCATTTTTAATCTTCTCATATCTTTTCTTATTAAATCCTTTATATAATGCAGAAGAAACGGAATCCTTGTATCTCGGAGCGTTAATCTTTGCTAAATCAACGAATAAATAATAGTTCGCGGTACTTGGGCAGCGTCCACAGACCATCCTCGACAATCATCTCCAACTGGTCGCACTCATAGCGGATGGCTTCCATCTTGGGACAGACGGTGTCGTGGTAGGTGATGGCCCGTTCATGGATGTTATAGATGCGATTAGCCACACGACGGGCTTCTGTGAGTTCTTCGACGAGTTGTTCGATACGCTCCGTACGCTCCGCAATCTCACGGATGAGTTTCCTGTTACGGGCAGAGAGTTGTTCGGTTTCCCCTGCGGAGAAGATGTCCTTCATACCCTGCACGTTCTTGATGAGTTGACTCTGGTAGTGGGTGGCCACGGGAATGATATGGTTCATGGAGAGGTCGCCCATGGTGCGGGCCTCTATCTGTACGGTCTTCACGTAAGTCTCCCATTTCACCTCGTTGCGGGCCTCGAGTTCCTTACGGTTCATCACCTTGGTACTCTCGAACATGGCGACGCTGGCATCGTCGAGGTAGTGCTCGAAGATGACAGGACATGATTTCTCCACGTCGAGTCCGCGACGGGCTGCTTCAATGACCCATTCGTCGCTATAGCCGTTGCCATCGAAGCGTACGGGTTTGCAGGTCTTGATATCCTCGCGCAACACGTCGAGGATGGCGTGGAACTTGGCCGTATGACCTGTTCCTGCTGTATATTCCGGACGGGCAGAGAACTCCTGTATCTTCTTATCGACCCGCTGTTTGAAGGAGGTGAGTGCTTCTGCCATTGCTGCGTTGAGGGCAATCATGGCAGAGGAACAGTTGATGCTCGATCCTGGGGCACGGAACTCGAAACGGTTACCCGTAAAGGCAAAGGGCGACGTGCGGTTACGGTCTGTATTGTCGATGATGAGGTCTGGGATCTGTGGGATATCTATCTCCAGACCTTTCTTGCCCTTCAACAAGAACAGTTCACTGGCATCCGACTCCTCTATCTTGTCGAGCAGTTCTGTCAGTTGGGTACCGAGGAATGACGAGATGATGGCTGGAGGAGCCTCGTTGCCACCCAGACGATGGGCATTGGTAGCACTCATGATACTGGCCTTCAGCAGTCCGTTGTGGCGATAGACAGCCATGAGCGTCTCGACGATGAAAGTGATGAAGCGCAGCGTCTCGTTGGCGGTGGCTTCCGGATTCGAGGCGTCAGTCTTGCTGGGGGCATGGAGCAGGATGCCGTTGTCTGTGGAGAGGCTCCAGTTGTTGTGCTTACCCGAGCCGTTGATGCCGTCGAAGGGCTTCTCATGCAGCAGTACACGGAATCCGTGGTTGCGGGCTACGCGTTTCATCAACGACATAAGCAGCATGTTATGATCGACAGCAAGGTTGCACTCCTCAAAGATGGGTGCGAGTTCGAACTGGTTGGGAGCCACCTCGTTGTGGCGTGTCTTACAGGGGATGGAAAGTTCCAGTGCCTGTATCTCTAGATCCTTCATAAAGGCCTGCACACGGTCGGGGATGGTACCGAAGTAATGGTCGTCCATCTGCTGGTTTTTCGCACTCTCGTGGCCCATCAGTGTACGCCCTGTCAGCATCAGGTCAGGACGGGCAGAATAAAGCCCCTCATCGACGAGGAAATACTCCTGTTCCCAACCGAGGTTCACCTGTACCTTGTGGACATCGTCATAGAAGTATTTGCAGACATCTGTAGCCGCTTTATCGACAGCGTGGAGAGCACGCAGCAACGGAGCCTTGTAGTCGAGGGCCTCACCTGTGTAGGAGATGAAGATGGTGGGGATACAGAGCGTGTCGTCGATGATGAAGACAGGACTCGTGGGATCCCATGCCGAGTAACCTCGTGCCTCGAAGGTGTTGCGGATACCGCCAGAGGGGAACGAACTGGCATCGGGCTCCTGTTGCACGAGCAGTTTACCGCTGAAGTTCTCCACCATACCTCCCTTACCGTTATGTTCGATGAAGGCATCGTGTTTCTCTGCCGTACCCTCTGTGAGGGGCTGGAACCAGTGAGTATAATGGGTGGCGCCCATCTCCTGTGCCCACTGCTTCATGCCTGCTGCCACAGCATCGGCTATCGAACGGTCCAGACG
>JAGCPK010000096.1 GCA_017965725.1 Prevotella sp. | reverse complement strand
TCTGGTTGGGCATGAAGTGGTTTCGCCCAGCATACCAGCATACTGCATATCAGGAATATGGCTTTCCGCATATCAATAGTTAGTTTATCGCTGCAAAGGTACAGTGTTTTATTGAAATGACCAAATTTTACCTTTTTTTTTGTCTTTCCAAATCAATGCATCAAAGTCCATTTCTCATAGACAGGAAAGAGCATGGCAGGGCGACTGTTGTACCAACCATAGCCATTACGTCGCTCACTGCCTATTTCAGACAGATGGCGACGGGGAGGCAGATCGCTTGCTGAACCACTACGAAGAAGGATGGCCCTGTCGAACACTCTGCCGTCATAACTGAGTACCAGAACGAGTGGCCATCGCCTTCTCGCCCGTCTTATAGAGCCAATTGGCATGATCAGGTACCGTCAGCCATAGATAGTCTGAACGGTAAGGGTAGTTCTCGCGTCCCTGTGGTAGCGAGCGAGCAGAGTTCGAGCGTTCTGCAAGAGCGATTAGTGAATAGTGAACAGCGAAAAGTATCACGGCCACTCTCAGTATCCATTTATAATCGTTTATCCTCATTTTTACGATAAAGTTGTCGTTGGTGCAAAATTACATTATTTCTTTGATTATACAAAGTATTTCTCTTTTTTTTGTTGCAAGCTTCTTTTAAATAAGGGGGAATACATCACGCACTCCCCCTTCCGATTAACTAACTAAAACTAACATGTACTAAAGTCTTATTAGTACTAACCTAACTAATTAATAATTATTTTTGTGGTAAACCATAGCCATTTGTTACCTGTCCCTTTGATTGGGTCAGTGTCTCCTGTGGTATAGGATGATAGTAACGAGGAGCATTGCCTGCTGTACCTAAGCCGCCTAAAATGTTACGATCGAAGATGGTAGCACGCTGCTTAACGATTTCTACACCCCAGTCCTGACGTGTATATCCATCAGCCTCAAGGGCTGCTGCTTCTGCTCCATTGGGATCGATATACTTGAATAGACCCTGAATGGCAAGGTTATGCTCTGTTCCCGATACCTTGCTGGCTACTGCGGCAATACCAGAGTAGTCATACTGGCCACGCCATCCCGGTGTTAGGGCGGGATTACTCTCGTCGCGGTCGAAGGTCAGTGAATTATCGAGCTTCACATTCTTAATCCAGATATAAGCGGGAATCTGGCGTCCATTGGCAAACTGATAATACCCCTTGGCATCGATGCCATCGCACATCGTCTGGATGTCGGCGCGGATTTTATTGGTACGCTCTGTAAAGTCACCAGAGAGGATCATATCCCAACGGATAACTCCTTCGGAGAGTAGTTCGCGTTTACGCTCCTGATAGATAGCTGCAAGAAGGTCGCCTTCAGCACTAGTGTAGTCGTGACTGTTATTGCCAAAGGCACGCTGACGGATCTGGTTTAGCAGACTGGCTGCGCCATTAGTGTCGCCATTGTGGTATTTGGCAATGGCCTGCATTAACATAACATCGGCTACACGCAGCTCCACATAATTAATACCAGACTGGCGTTGAGCAGCCACGTATGGAGGATCCATGCGGTTATCATCCCACTTATTGTTAGAGATGCCTCCATTCAGACGGCTGCCTGGAACAAACTGTAAGATAGCCTCGTTGCCCTTACCGTCACTACCGGTTACAGTCATGCTTGGATCCATGCGCTTGTCACCATCCTCATAGCCTGTGTAATAGAAAGTGGGGATGATGCGGAAAGCGGCAAACGATTTACATGGTGCTGCATTAGAACCACCACCGTTTGAAGGACGTCCCTGACTATAAGGACGCTCACTTTGTACACCAGCTTGATTACCAATCTCGAAATAAGACTCAGGGCTAACCACATTGTTGTGGGCATACTGGAACACCATCTGGAATGGATTGTTACAATAAGTACGAGGGTCTTTTGTTACTAGTTGAGCTGTTCCTTTCTGCTCGTTGAGTGCATAGCCCAAATATTTATCTGCTATCTGGAAGTAGTTCTTATAATCGGAACGTCGGGCATATACACAGCCGTTGGCCTCAGTGCCTTTTTTCTCAAACTGTACATCACCATAGAGATTGCTTACATCTGTACGGATGGTCTGCCATCCGGCTGCGTAGTAGGCAATCTGTCCGATGAGGGCATTAACATACGAACGATTAATGCGCTCTGCCGTGATACCTCCTTCACCTAATCTGTACATGTAAGGCTCTACACCCTGCAGCATCTCTATCAGGCGGTCGTAAATCTCATAGCGAGAGGTAAGACTATAGCCATCTGATACAACAGAGTTCTCAATGCCGAAAGGCACGTCGCCGAAATGTTTCGTCAGCTGGAAGTAGCAGAAGGCATATAAACCGATAGCCTCTCCATAGAGCTGTGTCCAGTCGTTTGTCTGTCCTGCTTCTCTTGCAGTGGTATATTCCGACTTTCCCTCTAAGATGTTGGCCAGGCGCTTAGCACGTGCCAAGGAGTTATATAGAGAGTTGAATTGTGTCTGCTTACCCGTAATAGCCACCTCGTCAGCAAAAAGCATACCGATGGTATTGTTGGAAGAGTTGAATTCTGGATAGTACTCTGCATCTGAAGTGCAGTCCTCCCAGTGGTAGTTACCACCGCTGGCAGCATTTTGACGATATTCGGCGTATGCCCACGATAGAACCTTGAACGTCTCGTCGACAGATGAGGTCACAAAGGCATCATCGGTCTTCGCAGGTGAAGATACTTCCAGATAGTCACTGCACGAAACCAAGGCGGAGCCAAGAATTAGTACTCCAATAATTGATTTATATGTTGTTTTCATATCCTTATACTATGTTTGATTAGAAATTCACGTTAAGACCGATTACAAATGAGCGTGCTCTCGGATAGGTTCCCCAGTCAAGTCCTGTCGTAGGATAGACAGAACTGTTGATGTTTGCGTTGGCATTTACCTCAGGATCGAGACCGTCATAACCAGTGATGGTCAGGAGGTTATAGATGGTGCCATACAGGCGGAGGTTACTCATGCCGATTTTGCTAATCAGCTGCTTCGGGAATGTGTAACCCAATGTCAGTGTGTTCAGACGGAGGTAAGAACCATCCTCGATACCCAGACTCGATACAATGCCCATTGAGTTGTAAGACAACGGATATTTTGCATTCGTATTCAGTTTTGCAAGGTCAGAAGGATCATTATAGCGCACAAGTTCGCCATTGACTACATCGTAAATCTTATAGGCATCCTTCATAAACGACAGTTTGTTCTGCAGAACACCACCCTCCTTGTATCCATAAAGTGAAGCCAGTTTGTTCACATTGTAGAGCTTATTGCCGTAACTCCAGTTGAAATACAATCCGAGGTCGAATCCTTTGTAAGTAGCATTGATGTTGAAGCCGCCCGTATGCGTGGGGTTCATATCACCGATGACAGTGTAGTCGTCAGTGTCTATGCTTCCACTACCGTCCAGGTCCCTGTACTTAGCCATACCGGGATAAGCAATTTGCCCGGAAGGACGCTCATCGGCACCGATACCTGCAAACTCGGGAACTATGGCACTGGTCAGGTCGGGAACACCTGCTTTCAGAGTATAGACACCGTTGGCATAGTCAAAATCGTTGGTTGTATAGAATCCGTCGTAAATCAGTCCGCGCACTAGACCAACAGGCTCACCCTCAATCAGAATATAGTCATCACTTGGACGATTCTGCTGAATCCACTGTGTACCATATTGACCAGTAATCCCTTCAGAGAGCTCGTCTACCTTACCCTTATTGAAGTTGATGTTGGCCCCTGCTGTGATATTCCAGTCCTTATCCTTGTAGATGACACCGCCTAACGACAATTCAACACCGCGGTTACTTGTCTGACCGATATTGGCAAAAGTAGAGGTGAAGCCAGTGATACCGGGCAGAGTTGTGTTCATCAGCAGATCTTTCGTGGTATTCCAATAAAAGTCTACAGTACCCCACAGACGACCATTCAGGAATCCGAAGTCCAAACCAATGTTACGTGTTACTGTTGTCTCCCATTTCAAATCGTCATTGGCCATCTGGGTTGACGAGAGGTCATAGGCTGTTTGCCTGATATTGTCTAAGGTATAGCGCCAGCGATTGTCAATTTCGGCCGTCCAGGTCTGTGCCCAAAGGTCAGAACTGATACCATCGTTACCTACTGTGCCGTATGACAGACGCAGTTTCAGATTGTCGAGCCAGCCTTTTGTTCCAGCCATAAAGGGCTCCTCGCTGACACGCCAGGCGAATGCTGCTGCGGGGAAGTAACCCCAGCGATGACTGGGAGCGAACTTAGAGCTGCCATCGGCACGGAAAGTAACAGTCAGCAGATAGCGGTCGAGCATATTGTAATTCAGTCGTCCGAAGAATGAGAGGATACGTGAAGGTGTATTCCAGCTGGACGAGAAATTAGTAGCCGTACTATTGGCAGCATCATACTGGTTGATCATGGAAAAAGCATTGTCCTTCGTAAAGTTGGCAGGGAAGTGGTCTGCGAAGATGCGCGTGCCAGAACCACCCGAATTAGTCACTTCATGACCGGCCAGAACGTTTAGATTATGTCCTTCCATGATGTCTATGACGTAGTTCAAGGTATTTGTCCAGCGTGTACTCCAGCCTACCGATTGTGAATAGTCTACAGAACCGGCCCACAGCTTGTCGCCTGTATTCTCGTCCAGATATGCGTTATACGTGGCACCACCCCAGTACTTGGTCTGATTCCATGAACGGGCCAGTGTCAGGTCGGTATGATAGGTCAATCCCTTAACAATACCCCAGTTCAGAGAAGCTGTCGCACGCAGAGACTGACGCTCGCTAAGCGGTTCGTAGTCGTTCAATCGCTCGTAGGGACTGTACATATCCCATTGAGTCTGCTTCGCGAAGTTGCCAATAGTACCTTCCTGAAGCGCACCCAGATCACCCTTGATGTCTGACAGGGCGATAGGGCGGAAACGATAGGCGAATGAGAGAATAGATCCTGATCCACTAGTGGTGCTCTCATTACTCATACTCGAGATATCTACATAGCGGGTGTCTAGACCGAAGTCCAGATTCTTTGCCAGTTTCTGATTAACCTTTAAAGAAATGTTCGCACGTTTCTTATATGAATTGATTTTCAAGCCTTCCTCGTCCATGTAGCTGACTGAGAGCAATACCTTCGTTTTGTCTGTACCTCCTGAGATGCTCAGATCGTGATTGTGAGAGAAAGAATTGCCATAAACATCTTTCTGCACATCATACTTGCTGACATTCTTGTATTGGTTGATTCCGCCATTGGCAAGTCCATAGAGGTGCTCTAACGGTATACGGTAGCCACCAGTGGCATCGTATGCGTCGGAAACTGCCCATACATAAGCCAGATAGTCATAGGGATCAAGTGCTTCCAGATACTTTGTCGGAGTGTTAAACTTTGCATAGCCATTGTACGATACACTGACCTTACCTTCCTTGGCGCCTTTTGTTGTCACCAGAATGACACCATTGGCACCGCGAGCACCATAGATGGCTGTTGAAGAAGCGTCCTTCAAAACGTCAATGCTCTCTACCTGGTCGGCAGGAATATCACTCAGCGATCCCGCTACACCGTCAATCAATATCAGCGGCTCATTGCTTTGAGAGATAGAACCACCACCGCGTACGCGAATTGCTACTGATGCATCAGGACGACCGTCCTGTGAGATAATGTTCACACCGGGAAGCTTACCCTGCAGAGCCTGAGTGACGTCGGCAACAGGTGCTGAGGCTATGTTCTTACCAGATACAGAGGCCACCGAACCTGTCAGATCGCGACGGCGGATGGTCTGATAACCGATAACCACAACCTCGTCAAGGGCTGCATTGTCTTCTTCCATAACAATGTTAATGGTTGATTGACTTCCTACAGTGACAGTCTTGGTGAGATAGCCAATGTAAGAGAATTGAAGTTGACTGGATGAAGTAACAGACTGAACGATATACTTTCCGTCAAAGTCGGTTACTGAACCTGTGGTAGTTCCTTTTACCATCACACTTACACCAATCAGTGGTTCGCCTGTAGCGTCTGTCACTTGTCCAGTGACTACTTGCTGGGCAAAACTCGCGAGCCATAGCATACATGATGCTATTACTACTGAAATCCTTTTTGTTTGTTGATTCATTGAGTTTTAATTACATTTAACAGTTAGTACTATAAAAGTTTTATCCGGTTGCAAAAGTACACTGTTAAATAGTAATTAAGGTAGCAAATTTACACCAACGACGGTGGAAATTTGTTTCAAGAGAGTTGTTTGGCACAAAATTACTCGCTACTTGCCAAATTTATCATCCCTGTATTCCGAAGGCGCCATACCGATCTCTGCCTTAAAGCATTTCCGGAAATATACGACATCGGAGAAACCGCAGGCATAAGCTACGTCTTTTACCATTGCTCCCTGACTTAACATAGTACAGGCTTTGCGAATACGGGCCTCACGGATGAAATCGAGTGGTGTAACACCCAAAAGCGATTTCATCTTACGATTCAGACCGGAACGGCTGGTAGCTGTCGCTTCGGCCATATCTCCGATATTTACATCAGGGTCGCTGATATGGTCTTCTATGAATTTCATGGCACGTTGCATAAAGGCTTCATCCTCAGGTTTCATATGGGGCTTCACAGAATCCTGTTTGACTTGTTCGTTATTCATAGGCTTTGGGCTTGCATTAAGCAGAGCCAGATAAGCCTCGTGTGCATCCTTTTGCTGGCGTTTGATCCGACGAATATACTGGAAGGTGTAGAACACCAGCCAGATGAGCGTCAAGAATAAGATTATATAAACCAGTTGTGCCCAGCGTGTTTCCCAGAATGTGGGTTTGACGATGATAGTCAGCAAACGAGTATTGTCAACCCAGACTCCATCGCTGTTTGTCGAGCGGATTTTCAACTGATAGGTTCCTGGCTGAAGGTTTAAGAATGTTGTGGAATGATCCTTGCCAATGTTCACCCATCCACTATTGTTATCCAACTGATAAGCATAGTGAATAATCCCGCCACCACGATAGTCGAGCGCAGAGAAACTGATGGTGATATCACGTTCCTCGCGTGTATTTATCAATAAGGTGTCAAGCCCGTTCACAGCTAAGTTCAGACTGTCCCCATGGATGGAGATGGATGTCAGGGCAATAGGGGGGATGTCATTGCTCTTCCTGATTTTGTCGGACTGTAAAGTGATTGCACCGTTCTGCAAACCAAAGATTCTACGTCCGTCGGGCAGCAGAATGGGTATGGCATCTGAGAATCGTAGCATGCTGCCCCAGAAATGGAGATCGTAACTGGTGGACTCGTTCTTGTCGGGGTCAAGGTATATCAGTTGGTTGTTACTCACAATCAGCAGTTTGTCTTCGCTTTCAACTGCAGAGAGCGTAATGTCTGATGACAGGCCTGTCGATATATCATAATGTTGGAACTCCAATTCTTCATCCAGTAATTGATTGGAAATAATCTGGTTTATACCTCCACTCTCCGTACACACAAAAAGCCGATGGTGGCTGTCTTCTGCTATGTACATCACAGCATTACAACTCAAACTACTATAGCGCTTGGAATCACGCTGGTGAAGTCGTAGTTGGATATCACTTGTCTTATGCTTGGTCACGTCGGCCACAATCAGTCCTGTCGTGGTGGCTGCCAGAAGAATACCCTGAGGAGTGATATGTATCTGTCTCACCCTCAGCCCTTTCTGTAGAGGACTGTCCAACCCGTTGTCCTTGTTAAGGAATTCCAACTTATCTGCCTCTGTGTCCTCCACACAACATAGGCCTTGATTAAATGTCGCCACCCACAGACGGCCTTGATGGTCTTCAGCCGTATAGTAGAGTTCATTGTCCGACAATGACTTGGGGTTCCCTGCTTCGTGGAGGAATTGATCCACACGGAATCTCCCATCTGTCGTTTCGTGTAGCCTGAATAGTCCGTCAGGTTTACTCGACAGCCAGAATATCCCTTTTGAATCCTGCATGACGTGATATATAGGCGAACCAAAAGAAGTGTAATTCTTATGAAGTTGCCCGTCGCGTCCCAAATAGCCAAGAAGTTGGTTGTCGGCATTAAAGAGCATGACAGTCTTCTCGTTGCGAGTAGTAACCCAGTAGCGTTTTTTCCGGTCCAGATAGAAACTGCGTACTTGGTCTTTGCCAGCTTGCTCAAATGGTTGGTATTTCTTTTGTCCGAAAGTCAGTTTGTAGATACCGTATCCGCTGCGCATCCACACATTCCCCTCACGGTCGGTCAAGCTATAGTGCAAATAGCTCATTGGCGAGATGTCTGAAGGGTAGGGGTGCCATTCGTTGCTGCCTGATACCTGATAGAATAACTTTCCGTCACGATGGATACGCCATAGTGTACCTGTGGAGTCACGGTGTTCAAAAGGTGCGTTATTGGATATGTCCTGATGATGGCGTTGTTCAAAAACCCTTATCATCTTCTGTTCTTCTGCTATAGGGAGAGGACTAAAGCGACAGGTGTTAACGTTGAAAAGGAATACATGTTGGTCGTAGCTGCACAACAGATGTCCTTCTTCGTTTAATATAAGGTCTCTCATACGGTCGGAAGGAATGTCCACTCCATCGCCTTTCTGCGACTTAAAGTTCACAAACTCATAACCGTCGTAACGGTTCAGACCGTTCCAGGTGGCAAACCACATCATGCCCTGTTGGTCTTGTACAATCTGTGTGACGTACCACTGCGCCATGCCACTGAACTCATCGTAATGAGTCACGGTACACTGCGGTTGTGCACTGAGTGAATTCATCCAGCCCACCAGTATACACCATATCAGTATAACGGCTTTACGCATATCAATAGTTAGTTTGCCGCTGCAAAGATACAATTAAGTGAGCAAAATGCAAAATAAAAGGGGATTTATTTTTATTTTCGAGCGTGAGTATCTCCGTCAATGCCAAAGATACCAATTACTCTCTTACATCTTCCAACAAGATGTCGGGGCGCTCGTCTGGCCGTAGAAGCTCAAACTCTACGTTATGCATTTTCAGGCCGTCGACATGACGGGCGTAGAGTCCGTAGGCTGGTGTAGGACCAGCCCAGCGCGG
>JAGCPK010000095.1 GCA_017965725.1 Prevotella sp. | reverse complement strand
ATTGCCGATGCCGGCGACTATCTGATCCTTGCCGGCCACTGGAAGGCCGCCGCTGCTGTCTATCAGAATCTGGAGAACTATTTTACCGACTCACAGACCGAATTTTCGTTAGAGAACATCCATAAGTACTTGCTTAAGAAATATAAAGCCAACGCGAAGGCAGGCAATCAGAAGGAGGCTGACATTGTGGCCAACAATATCTGCGAGCACCTCGACTCTGCCGTCATGAAGTCACGCTGGCGCGGGGCTGAAGAACAGGAAATCATCCGCCAGAAAGAGAATCAGATTGTCCAGCAGCAGACCCGGTTGTCGAGAGTACGAATACTTGCTCTTATAGCAGCAATCATTGTACTTACCGTATTCTTCATTATCTTTACTATTGTGCGTCAAAGGGCTGCAAAGCGTCTTGCTAAGGTGAATGCTGCCAAAGAGCGTATGGAGAGTGAACTGAGCATTGCCCGCGACCTCCAGATGTCGATGGTGCCGAACATATTCCCCGATATTGAAGGCTTCGATATGTATGCCTCGATGACGCCAGCCAAGGAGGTGGGCGGCGACCTTTACGGCTATCTGATTCAGGGGGATGTACTTTATTTTTGCATAGGTGATGTCAGTGGTAAGGGGGTGCCTGCCTCGCTGCTCATGGCCCAGGCCATGCGTCTGTTCCACATATTGGCTTCACAAGGCATGACTCCCGCTGAGATTTGCACTCAAATGAATGCTGAGTTATCGGGTGAGGACAATGAGCAGGGCATGTTTGTTACCATGTTCATTTGTCGGCTCAACCTCAAACTCAATTTGCTCGAGTATTGTAATGCCGGACATAACCCGCCTGTGTTAGGCAATGCCGACGGACAATTCTCGTTCCTTGACATGGAGGCCAACGCCCCCATCGGACTTTGGCCAGGATTGGAATACGTGGGCGAGACCATCGACTTCTTCAGAAACCGTCTGTTGTTGCTCTACACCGATGGACTCAACGAAGCAGAGAACCAGCAGCAAGAGCAGTTCGGCGACGAGCGCTTGCTGGGAATTTTACGCTCCATAAAGTACAATAGTGCTACCCAAATCGTTGAGACCCTGAAAGCCGAAGTCGAGAAACACCGCGACGGTGCCGAGCCCAACGATGACTTAACTATGATGTGCTTAATTTTGGAGTAAGATATGGATGGCGGGTTGTTATTCTTCCATCAGTTTGCGATAACGGGCACGTTTGGGCTCTTCGAGACCTAACCGCTGGGCTTTATTGGATTCGTATTCGCTATAGTTTCCTTCGAAATAGAATACATTGCCCTCGCCTTCGAATGCCAGGATATGCGTGCAAATCCTATCCAAGAACCATCGGTCGTGACTGATAATGACGGCGCAGCCCGCAAAGGCCTCTAGACCTTCTTCCAACGCACGCAGGGTGTTCACGTCGATATCATTGGTAGGCTCGTCGAGCAATAGCACGTTACCTTCCTGTTTCAGGGCGATGGCCAGATGCAAGCGGTTGCGCTCACCACCAGAGAGTACAGCGCACTTCTTCTCCTGATCGGCTCCACTGAAGTTAAAGCGACTGAGATAGGCGCGCACGTTGACATCCTTGCCACCCATGCGGATGGTCTCATTGCCTTGCGATACTACCTGATAAACGCTCTTTTCAGGATCGATATCCTTATGCTGTTGATCCACGTAAGCCAATTTCACCGTCTCACCCACTGAGAACGAGCCCGCATCAGCCTGCTCCAAACCCATGATGAGGCGGAAGAGCGTGGTCTTGCCTGCACCATTGGGACCAATGACACCCACGATGCCGTTAGGTGGCAACATGAAGTTCAGGTCGGTGAACAGCGTCTTCTCTGGATATGATTTCGCTACATGTTCTGCCTCGATGACTTTATTACCCAGGCGAGGTCCATTGGGGATGAAGATCTCCAGTTTCTCCTCTTTCTGCTTCTGCTCCTCGTTGAGCATCATCTCGTAGGAGTTCAGACGAGCCTTACCCTTGGCGTGACGAGCCTTGGGAGCCATGCGTACCCATTCCAACTCGCGTTCGAGGGTCTTGCGACGCTTGGAGGCAGACTTCTCTTCTTGAGCCAGACGCTGACTTTTCTGTTCTAGCCATGAAGAATAGTTACCCTTCCAGGGGATACCCTCGCCACGATCTAGTTCGAGAATCCACTCGGCCACATCGTCGAGGAAATAACGGTCGTGGGTGACGGCAATCACTGTACCCTCATATTGTTGCAGATGCTGCTCCAACCAGTCAATCGACTCGGCGTCGAGATGGTTGGTAGGCTCGTCGAGCAACAGTACGTCAGGCTTCTGCAACAGCAAGCGGCACAGGGCCACACGACGACGCTCACCACCCGAGAGGTTCTTGACGCTCCAGTCGCCAGGAGGACAGTTTAGTGCTGCCATCGCACGGTCGAGTTTTGAATCCATATTCCACGCATCTGTGGAGTCAATGATGTCCTGCAGTTCAGCCTGACGAGTCATCAACTTGTCCATTTTGTCAGGATCCTCGTAGTACTCAGGCAGTCCGAACTTCACGTTGATGTCGTCATACTCAGCCAGCGTGTCATAAACGTGCTGCACACCCTCCATCACGTTCTCCTTCACCGTCTTTTCCTCGTTTAGTGGCGGATCCTGAGGCAGATAGCCTACGGTGTAGCCAGGACTCCACACCACATTACCCTGGTATTGTTGGTCGAGGCCGGCGATGATCTTCATGAGCGTTGACTTACCTGCGCCATTCAGACCGATGATGCCGATCTTTGCCCCATAGAAGAAACTGAGATAGATGTTCTTGAGCACTTGTTTCTGGTTCTGCTGGATGGTCTTGCTCACTCCAACCATCGAGAAAATCACTTTTTTATCGTCAACTGTTGCCATAGATTTAAACTTTTACTTATTTATCAGGGAATACTACAACCGTTTCAATAGTTTTAGCAGTACTTGCCAGATGTCGTTGATGGTAGAGATTTCAACTCGTTCACTGGTAGAATGGGGCTCCACGATACGAGGACCTATGCTGGCTATCTGAATGCCAGGATAGTGCTGTACGAAGAAACCTGCTTCGAGCACAAAGTGCATGGCTACCATACGGGGTCGCCAGCCCAACACCTCCAGGAAAGTGTCACTGACCAGTTGCAAGAAAGGCGAATGCTGGTCTTCCTGCCACGCTGGAGCCGACATCACGATTTCAGAATCAGCACCAACATTACTGAAGGTATTTGCAATCTTTTCACTGAGCATCGCCATATCCCTGTCGATGAAACTCCTTGTGTGGGTTGAAACGAAGATATGATCCTTTTCTGTCACGATGCGCCCTACATTATTGGAAGTCTCCACTGTGCCAGGCATCACCGCACTCATCTTTACTACGCCTTGTGGTATCCGTTCCAGACAATCTAAGAGTGCCACTATGACCTCCATGGGGATAACTGTGTCTTTTGGTTCACAAACCTCATAGCGACAGGAAATCTTCGGGTCTTGTGGATAATTCTTGCACAGTTGCTGGTTGATACTATCAATCTTTTCCTTCACCATCTCAACAGCCTCATCAGAGGTGATACAAATCACCATCTCACCCTTTGAAGCAATCGAAGCGTTGGCTTCGCCTATCTCGATGCGAGCAACATCGATGTCGTCTTCATAAAGGCATATAGTTTTCAGAATCGCTCTTGCTGGAATCTGGGCACTGCACCGCCCCTTGTTGATATCTACGCCTGAGTGCCCGCCTAGTCCGCCTTCGATGTTGATGCGTAACCATTGGCATTTACCGTCTGGGGCTGACCTACGCTTCATGCGAATGCGGTGGAACTGCAAGCATGCTCCTGCAGCACCTGTCGTGATGGTGTCGTAATCCTCTGAGTCAAGGTTGATCACCTTGCGACCTTTCAGAAAATCCTTGCCCAACTGCGAGGCTCCCGACATGCCGTCTTCCTCGTTTGTCGTGGTGATGACCTCAAGAGCCGGATGCAGGATGCTGTCGTCCTCGAGTACAGCAAGTGCCATTGACAGGCCTATGCCATTGTCGGCTCCCAATGATGTGCCACGTGCTTTCATCCATCCGTCCTCCTCGTAGGCTTCGATGGGGTCGGAAAGCGGATCGTTCATTCCCACGCAAACCATATCCATGTGGTTCAGCAGCACGATAGGCTCTGCCCCTTCATAACCAGGACTGGCGGGCTTTCGTATTACCACACAGTTCTCTTTGTCGCGTTCATACTCCAGATGGATTCGTTCTGCAAACTGGCAAAGATAATTGGCAACTTGTTCCTCATGATGTGAGGGACGCGGTATCTGGTTCAGTTCTTGGAAGATGCTGAACACTCGTTCTGTGGAGGGTTGTGTCACCATATCAAATGCAAATAACCGGTTCTTATATAGTTTATTTGGTCCCGTACCACGCTTTCAGCACATAAAAGGCTTTCTTTTTCTCGCCTTTGTCACTGAAGAGGCCCTTGCGGTTATAGTAATCCTGAACGTCAGGCAACACACGGCGGGGTGAGCGGAAATCTTTTAGGATCCATGGTGTGGTACCTGAGAGACCCTCAATCTTGTCGAGCATGGCGATATTCTCGCGGTAGAGGTTCTCCTGGAATTCTTCGGTCCAGCGCTGGTTCTTATCACCGTGGTAGCCGTATTTGGCACCACCGCCAAACTCGCTGACGATGACGGGCTTGTTATAGGGAATCTCCCACTTCATCTTAGGTGCGTCGTTGACATCACGATACCATCCAATGTACTGGTTGAAACTGACGACATCGACATACTGATTCATGTTGTCGTTGAGACGATTCACGTAGTTTGAAGCCCCTGTAACCTCCATCGCCATTGAAATAAGCCGGGTATTATCCAAGTTCCTGGCATACTTGGCAAGATTGCCGAGGAAGGTGTCGCGTTCAGGGGAGTGAGGTGTTTCGTTGGCAATGCTCCAGATAATGATGTTTGCGCGATTATGATCACGGGCAATCATGTCGCGAAGTTGGTTTTGAGCATTCTCATAGGTCTTGGGATTTTTCCAGGCGATGGTCCAATAGACGGGGATCTCCGACCACACTAGGATACCCATCTTCTCAGCTTCACGTACCATTTCCTCATGGTGTGGATAGTGGGCCAGACGGACGAAGTTACAGCCTAACTCCTTTGCCCATGAGAGTAGTGTGCGAGCATCTTCAGCCGAGTTGGCGCGTCCACCGCCGTTGGGCTTCTCGTTGTGGATGGAGATGCCCTTTAGGAAGATGGGCTGGCCATTGAGTAGAATCTGTTTGTCACGAGTCTCGATGGTGCGGAAACCGATGCTGTCTGTGATGCTTGTCATGTAGTGATTAATCTCCACATGATAGCGCTTAGGATTGTTCGGACTCCATAGCGAGAGTTTCTTGGCGGATATCTTGACGGTATCGTTAGCACATCCCTTCGCATTAGTCAAGAGGGGTACTGATAGTTTCAGCTCGGGGATACTCACCGTAAGCAAATGACCTTCAAGGGGCTCGTTAAGTTTTACAGAGATGAGAATCTCACGTTGTTTGGCATTTGCTTCAGCCTTCATCAGTTGTAGGCTGTAATCCTCAACATAACTTGGCTTTGTGGCATTGCCCAAAAAGGCTAAAGGTACTTTGATGAGCATGACATTGCGAGTGATGCCGCCGTAGTTCCACCAGTCGAAAATCTGTGTGGGTACATCCTCGGCGTGCCGCTTATTATCGACCTTCACAATCACCACGTTTTCACCCTCATTCAACAGGTCGGTGACATCGAAGTTAAACGGAGTAAATCCACCAATATGATGGCCTACCTCCTTACTGTTTACCCAGACTCGGCAGTCGTAGTTGACAGCACCGAAGTAAAGAAGGGCGCGGGAGTCGGGAGATTGCGAATCCCCCGTAACGGCTATCTGATTCCAATTAAAACGTTTCATAAACCAGACGGTACCCTCATAGAAAAAGAGTCGTTCGTCCTGTGTATTCCAATCACTGGGGATACGCATCATGGGTGATTTGTCAAAATCATACTCTATCAGATCCTCAGGCCGCTGTGGCTTGGCATTCTGAAAGAAACCCCAGCGGGTGGGATTCATACGATAGTCGTAATAGCCTTCTTCCTGCACATCGACGATGTAGTGCCAGTCGCCATTGAGCGACACTTTCTCATAAGCCAATACATTCTGGAGGAGTGGAACGGTGTAATCCTTTGCCGCCGTGGGAAGGACGGCAACAATAGGTAATAGGACGGCGGATAGTAATAATCTAGTAGTTTTCATATGTTATTGTTTATATGATTTAATACAACAGCAACAGACCTGCGAGACCTGCCAGACAGATCATTTTGATAGGGTTGATTTTCAGGTAGCCCGTGCCGAAGGCGGTGGCAATGAGCAGGGCACAACTGATAAAGAACTGCCATGGGTTTTCGGATGGCGTGGAGAAGTTCTCTTTGTTGCAGAGCAGTAGGGTGGCAGCAGCAAGTAGTCCGACAACAGCAGGGCGCAGACCTGTAAACACTGATTGTACCAATGGGGTATTCATGTATTTCATGAACATCTTGCTAATCAGAATCATCAGAATCAACGAAGGTAGTACCAAGGCAAAGGTTGCTGTGGCAGAGCCCAAAATGGCCATCGTCTCACCATAGCCCGCATTATGGATGGCGGTATAGCCGCAATAGGTGGCACTGTTGATGCCGATAGGTCCAGGTGTCATCTGTGAGATGGCGACGATATCAGTAAACTCAGCCGTCGAAAGCCAGTGATGAGTCTCTACCGTCTCGTGCTGAATCAGCGACAGCATACCATAGCCTCCTCCAAATCCGAAAAGCCCAATTTCGAAGAACGTGATGAATAAACTGAGAAATATCATATGTCCTTTTAACTTCCTTTTGACTTCCCTTTAACTTCCAGCTTTCCATAGAGGAACCCTCCGAGGCCAGCCGCAATTATAATATAAATAGGTGAAACCCCGAGGGCCCAGATAAGGAGGGCACAAGCGACGGGTATCCAAATTGTAAACCAATTGAGTTTAGCCCGTTGACCAAGACGGAAGGTTGGTACGGCAATGAGTGCCACGACTGCCGGACGGATACCTCGAAAGATGGCAGCCACAATCCGGTTGTCCTCGAACTGTTTGAAGAAGATGGCGATGGCGAGGATGATAAGGAATGAGGGCAGGGCCGTGCCGAGGGTGGTGGCAATGGCTCCACGTACTTTCTTCAACTTATAGCCAATGAATGTGGCGATGTTAATGGCAAACACACCCGGGCAACTCTGGGCGATGGCTATCAGATCGAGCATCTCGTCCTTTGAGACCCACTGTTTCTTGTTCACCACCTCCTCCTCTATCAACGGTATCATGGCATATCCACCACCGAGGGTGAATATGCCAATCTTGAAGAAGGTCTTAAATGAATCCCAGTAGATGTTCACTTATCACTTATCATTTATCACTTATCACTTCTGAGCCTCCACCCATTTGCGTGCGTTTACGAAGGCCTCAATCCATGGGGTAACCTCATCGTTGCGACGGTTGGCAGGATACCAAGCGTTCTGCCAAGGGAAGATGGCACGCTCCAGGTGAGGCATCATACAGAGATGACGACCATCCTCTGAGCAGATACCTGCTACATCGTAATCGGAACCGTTGGGGTTAGCAGGATAGCCGTGATAGTTGTACTTGGCAATCACGTTGTAAGTGCTTTCTGCCTCAGGCAGTGAGAACTTACCCTCTCCGTGAGCCACCCAAAGACCGAGTTTATTACCACTCAGACTTCCAAACATCACGCTGTTGTTCTGAGGAATGCTGAGCGTGATGAACTCACTCTCAAACTTGTGCGAGTCATTGTGAAGCATCTTGGCACCCTTGGCGCCAGTTAAGCCGAGTTCTACCATCAACTGACAACCGTTGCAGATACCCAGTGAGAGGGTGTCCTTACGGGCATAAAACTTATCAAGCGCCTCCTTAGCCTTGGGGTTAAAGAGGAAAGCACCGGCCCAACCCTTAGCAGAGCCAAGTACGTCGGAGTTGGAGAAACCTCCGCAGAAAACAATCATGTTGATGTCCTCCAATGTCTCGCGACCACTGATAAGGTCAGTCATCATAACGTCCTTCACATCGAAGCCGGCCAGATAAAGGCTGTAAGCCATCTCGCGCTCACCATTGGTGCCCTTCTCACGGATAATGGCAGCCTTGACGCCTGACTTCTCACGACGATCGGCAGAGATGCCGTATTGTGCGAGAGTGCCCTTGAAGTCGCGATTGAACTTCATCTCGACAGGTTGCTTCTTGTAGTTTTCGAAACGCTCCTTAGCCTTGCCATTGAAACTCTGTTTGCGATCAAGCAAGTAGGAGGTCTTATACCATATGTCGCGCAGGGTGTTAATATCAAAGGTCATCTCGTCGTCGCCGACCTTTACAACGATGCTGCGGTTGTCTTCTACAGGATATCCAATCTTCGCAAAACCTATACCCTGCTCCTCCATGAAGTCCTTGAAATCCTGCTTGTACTTATCATTCACCTCGATGACAACACCTGGGTTCTCGGCAAACAGAGCCTTCACAATATCGCCATCCTTGCAGATATCGTGAAGGTTGATATGCATGCCACCCTTGGTATTGGCGAAGCACATCTCCAGCAGGGTGGTGATGAGACCACCGGCAGAGATATCGTGACCGGCCATAATCCAGCCCTTCTCAATCATCTGCTGAACAGCCATAAAGGCATCAGCAAAATACTCAGCATTTTTAACGGTTGGTACATCATCGCCCACCTTGCCCAAACTTTGGGCGAAGGCAGAACCGCCGAGGTGTTGCTCGTCGAACGAGAAGTCGATATGATAGAGTGATGCATTCTTATCGTTGACGAGAACGGGGCTTACCACCTTCTTGATATCCGATACTTCACCACCAGCAGATACAATAACCGTTCCTGGAGAGATAATCTTCTCACCATTAGGATACTGTTGACTCAAAGAAAGTGAGTCCTTACCTGTCGGCACGTTGATATGCAGGTCGCAGCAGAAATCGCTCAGGGCCTTCACACCAGCATACAGGCGAGCATCCTCACCCTCCTGCGAACGACAGGGCCACATCCAGTTAGCAGAGAGGGAGATGGAGTCCATACCTTCTGCCATCGGTGCCCATACGATATTCGTCAGCGCCTCGGCTACAGAGAGCACACTTCCTGCAGCAGGATCAGCCAATCCAGCCTGAGGAGCATGACCGAGGGCTGTAGCAATACCTTTCTGTCCACGATAGTCGAGGGCTACGACACCACAGTCGCTCAATGGCAACTGAATCTCACCCTGACACTGCTGACGGGCAATCTTACCTGTTACGGAACGGTCCACCTTGTTCGTGAGCCAGTCCTTACAAGCCACAGCCTCCAACTGAAGTACGCGCTCGAGGTATTCCTCAATCTTATCTTGGCTATAGGTCACGTCCTGATAATGACGTTCTACGGTATTGTCGCGCATGATGGTCTTGGGCGAGTGACCGAACATCTGAGCCACGTCGAGGTCGAAAGGCTTCACGCCATCACCCTGCTTGAATGAGAAGTGGGCATCGCCAGTGGTCTCACCGACCACATACAGTGGCGCACGTTCGCGCTCGGCAATCTTACGTACATGTTCGATATGTTTCTCGTCGATGAGCAAGCCCATACGCTCCTGACTCTCGTTGGCAATGATCTCCTTCGAAGAGAGCGTCTTGTCGCCGATGGGCAGTTTGGTCATGTCGATCTCTCCACCACACTCTTCAACCAGTTCCGACAGACAGTTCAGGTGACCTGCTGAGCCGTGATCATGGATAGACACAACGGGATTAACATCTTCTTCGCAGAGGGCGCGAACCAA
Source organism: Prevotella sp. (assembly GCA_017965725.1). GTDB lineage: Bacteria > Bacteroidota > Bacteroidia > Bacteroidales > Bacteroidaceae > Prevotella. Next base: position 16,673 of record JAGCPK010000095.1, on the reverse strand, counting down.
ATTATAGGCGCGCTTCTGCATCTCGGGGTTGGCACGCTGAACGGCATTCAGTTCGATACCATTGCTGTAACGACCAGTATCAACAGATGATACAGAACCACCACCCAAGCCGATACGGTAGTTGTCACCACCTACAACGACCACCTTGTTACCTTTCTGAGGCTCTTTCTTCAGACAGTCGCGTTTGGTGCCGTACCCTACACCACCAGCCAACATGATAACTTTATCATAAGCATATTTTTCCTTACCCTCCTGATGCTCAAAGGTGAGTACAGATCCACAAATCAGTGGTTGGCCAAACTTGTTACCGAAATCTGAGGCACCATTAGAAGCCTTTGTCAAAATCTGTTGAGGTGTCTGGTACAACCACTGGCGCACGGGCAGGATATCCTCCCAGTCACGGGCAACGCCCTCATCGTCGTGCAGACGAGGATAGGCCGTCATATAGACAGCAGTACCAGCGATAGGCCATGAACCAACGCCACCACCCATACGGTCACGGATCTCACCACCAGTACCAGTGGCAGCGCCGTTGAATGGTTCTACCGTTGTTGGGAAGTTATGTGTTTCTGCCTTCAACGAGATGACACTCTCAATATCCTTTACTTGGAACCAGTCGCTGGTACTCTGGTCTTTTGGCGCAAACTGCTCAACGGTCGGACCCTGTGCAAAAGCCACATTATCTTTATAGGCAGAGAGAATCTTGTTGGGGTTCTCCTGCGTGGTCTTCTTGATCATGGCGAAGAGGCTTGACTCCATCTCCTTGCCATCGATGATGAACGTGCCACCGAAGATCTTATGACGGCAGTGCTCAGAGTTAATCTGGGCAAATCCGAAAATCTCAGAGTCGGTCAACGGACGACCGTTCTGCTTCTCCAGGCCGTGCAGATACTCAATCTCCTCAGGACTCAAAGCTAGACCTTCCTGTTCGTTATAATCTTCCAGATTATCTACATATTTAATGGGCTCTGGCTTGATGTTGATTGTGAAGATATCCTGATTCACGCCATCATACATGCGCTGCAACATCTCGTCATACTCAGCATCCTTACTGGCAACGGGGAAATATTCCTCAATACGACTGATGCCCTTGATACCCATGTTCTGCGTAATCTCTACGGCATTAGTGGACCATGGGGTCACCATCTCGCGGCGCGGACCGACGAAGAATCCATCCAGACTCTCTGCTTCTAGCAATACGGCTTCGCCATAGAGCCAACAAAGTTCATTGATTTCCTGTTCACTTAACTGGTGATCTACCTCCGTGGCAATCACCGTTTTGGGGGGAGTTTGAAAAAAGCGTATCATACCTTTTTGTTATTATTGATGTTTTATTTCTTCTTTGCTGTTGTTTTTTTCTTGCTTTTTTTCTTGGTGGTCTTCTGCTTGGTTTCAACCACAGGTTTTTCCTTATCTACATATGGTTCCTGTTTCAGTAGTGTCCATGCAGCCTCAAGGATATTGTTCTTGAGATTTTCTGGATAAGTAGGATTAGCCGTGAGGAAATTCTCTACGGATTGTTTTGCCACGACATTCTTATGGTGAGCAAGTAAAGCCTTCATCCAGTTGCGTGGGAAGTAGATGTCACTGGATTGTTGAATATCCTTAAGCGACGAGAGGCTTGTTTTGATATAGTCGAGATTGTCTGGTTCGTATATGTCGGCACTCAGCAGGTCAAGAGTTTGGAGAACCCACGGATATTGTTGTCGGTCTTGGGTGTTTAACAGACTGTTGAATAGTTCAGCCCGTTTGGTAGCGTCAGGATTGCAGGCACGACTTACGAAGTCGAACTCTTTCTTCAGGTCTTCCGTCTGTAGGCGATTGCGCTGGGTGTTTAGGATCTCCTGCCAACGCCCTGGCTGAAGCATAGCAAGACGATAGGCCATGTTCATATAGTCATGTTCGTCAAAGACGGTGGTCTCGTTATGCTTCTCCCAAATGTCATTGATTTGACGCATCACGTCAGGTGATGTCATGTTGGCTGCCAGTTTACGGATGACAATCTGACGGAACTCCTTTGTCTTGTTCTCGCCCAATAAATCCATCATACAAAGTTCGAGTGTATTCCGTTGACTGGGAGTCATGTCAAAAGCAATCTTAAACATGTGGTCGATGCCTGTTGACATAATTAGCGGATTCTTCTCTTTCATCATCAGGCGGTAGATTTCTCCGAAATAGGAGGGGTTGACTTTTCCCATCAGATAATACTCGTAGATAGCCTCCAACAACAGGTAGCGATGCATGTCGTTGCGGGTAGTGATGAGGCGGAGTGGTAATTGCTTGATATAATAGTCGTCGAGTGTAAACTTACCATAGCCTCGTCCGTCGTAATTGGGGATGATGAAACTTGGCATCTCATTCATGTTGATGACCATGGTGGGTTCTTGCATATCGACTTGGATGGTACGGCTTGTTCCCAGATTAAAGATGACCAGTATCTGGAATTTCTGTGGCCAGAAGATACCACGCCCATAGGGGTCTGTCTGTGAGATGATGATTTGTCCGTTTTTATATGTGGTATTGATTATTGGCATACCCTTATATTGAATCCATGTCTCGCAGAATTGACGTATGCCGGCAACAGGCGACTCTTTTTCGAGGGCGTTGAGCAGATCTTCCCAAGTGACCTCTTTGTCAAGGTTGTCACGCAAGAAACTGCGTAGGGTGTTCTGCATGCTTGAGGCTCCCATAATATCCTCAAGCATACCCATCATAACAGGCATTTTGTCGTGGACAATCTGGTCGTGGAGCATTGAGGTGTGACAGTCGTTTTCCATCGGTATGGCGATAGGGTGGGTACCTTCTGTGCGGTCGATGGAAATGGCACGGGCCTGATAGGTCCTGATGAAATGGAGATCATAGTCTGCATCAGAAAATTGACTCTGAGTATTTTTTGAAACCAAGTAGTTGGCCACCAATTCCTTGGCCCAGGTCTCTTCAGGATTTTTTAGGGCAACCATCGTGCCGAACCAGAAGTGGGTTATCTCGTGTGCTATGAATTCCATACGACTCTGCTCCTCTTCCTTCGTGGGGTTGTCGCTCAGAAAGATATGATGGTCGTTCAATAGGATGAAGCCAGGAAACTCCACGCCTCCTGGTTCAAAGTTGGGTAGGATGACAAGGGAGTATTCCTTGAAAGGACATTTAATGCTTGTATAATCCTCCATCCATTTCAGCGATTGTGCCGTCTCATCGAGAATTTTTTCCAATTGCTGTACTTTGGCAGGATTAGTTTCACGGTGGAGGGCACGTATTTGGTAACCCTCGCGGGTTGCAGCCTTTTCCTGGAAGTTACCTGCCATGAATAAGTATTTATGAGTGGGTATAGGCTTGTCTCCGTCGTTGATGATTGCTTTCCAGCCTCCCGGCAAATTCAGTTGGGTTGTATATTTTGCATGGATGTCAGGCTGATTGAAACAGGGAAAAGCCGAACTGGCATCAGCAGTTGCAAAATGAGTTATGAGATAGTCGGCATTGCGCTCCATTGCATCATTCTGGGCGGAAAACTCTATGGTTACGGTAACAAGTCCAGACTTCGTATATTTCTTTGGTATGATGATGTGACCGTCTTGTGCGGATATCTTACGTCTCTTTTTCTTCCCGACCATCACGTTATCCAGAAGATCTCCCTGAAAGTCAAGCACTACGTCTTCTTTGTTTCTCAGGTTGAAGGTCACGACAGCAGTGCCCGTCACCTCGTCTTTTTGTTCAGTGGGAATATTGAAGGTTAAATTGTAACTGACGTTGCTGATATTGGTTTTTCGATGTCTGGCAAGTTCTTCCGATACCCCTTTCCCCACGTTCTGTGCGCAGATGCTTATGGACACAAAACAGAGTGCTGACAAGAGTATAAATCTGTATTTTTTCATCATGATATAGTTTTTGAGTGCAAATTTAATTAAAATTATTCTAATTCAGCAAACCTTTTTGTTGTTTTTTACTTTCTATGATTAAATTTGCAGTCGGATCAATAATATCAGGCCAATATGATGGAAGTATTTAGTGACTATCTGGACCAGCAAAAAAAACTTATCGGCGATGTGATAGATGCCTGTCTCAGTCAGTTTAAGGCTGAGGATTGGGAGACCGTCATCATGATGGGACAAGAGAAGTATAAGCCTTTGTTCGACGAGCACTGGGAGGTTATCACCGACTATCCTTCTCGTCGTGGAAAGTACCTCCGTCCAGCCCTTGTCATGTTGATGGCAGAGGCGATGAGCGGATCCTCGGAGAAGGCTGTCTATACGGCTACTGCCATGCAGATGAGCGAAGACTGGATTCTGATTCATGATGACTGGGAAGACGGCTCTCTGGAGCGTCGTGGTAAACCCGCCCTCCACCGTTTGGTCAGTTCTGAGATATCTGTCAATGCGGGTGATACGTTGCATGAGTGTATGCACCGTGTGCTCAGCGAAAACTTCCGTCTGTTGGATGTCAATCTGGCTCGCCGTGTGCAACATGAATTCTTTCTGATGCTGGGTCGTACCACCTTTGGCCAATATGCAGAGATCAAATGGACGCAGGATAATAAACAGGATATGTCGGATGACGATGTGCTTTTCACCGTCAGTGGTAAGACCGTCTATTATACGGTAGCAGGACCTTTGCGCTTGGGAGCCATTCTGGCGGGAGCCGATGACGAGCAGTTGCAGCGCATCTATGAGTTCAGTTACCCTTTGGGGCTTTGTTTCCAGATCCGCGATGATGTGCTTGACCTGACTGGTGACTTTGAAGGTCAGAAAAAGCAGTTGTTCAATGATATCTTCGAGGGTAAGCGCACGCTTATTCTCCTTCATCTGCTGCGTCATTGTACAGCCGAAGAACGTCGGCATGTTGAGGAGATTCTGGGTAAACCCCGTGAAGAAAAGACCATGGAAGAAGTGCAATATATCCGTAATTTGATGGATACCTATGGAAGCATCCGCTATGCCGAGGCCGAGGCTGAACGCTATGCAGAGCAGGCGCTTGACATGCTATCTACTATTGATTTCATACAGGATACCTATCGTCCTCTCTTCCGCGAGATGGTTAACTTCATCCTGCGAAGAGGCAGATAACTATAACGTCATCGGTTCAAACGATAGGTAGGGAGATTCCGCAGATTTTCTGATAGACATCAAGGGCATAGACATCGGTCATGCCACTGATATAGTCGATAACAGCCATGAGGCGTGTCTCGAGGTTGGTCGAGTCGATGTCGTACTGGCTGCTTACACGGCTGATGAGTTGCTTGGAGTAGAAACGGTCAGGATGGCGGGCTGCCTCGATGAAATGGCTCATGAGCGTTTCCATAATCTTATAACCAGAAAGTTCCACGTCAAGAACAGGACGACTCTTATAGATACGCTTCACGGAAAGTGCAGCGCATTTCTTGTAAGCCTCGTTGGGTATTTCAGAGATATGGTCGATGAGCGAACCTTCGAAGGTACCGTTGAGGATGTCATCTTCATGTTCGATGAACACACGGACACACTCACTCTCCAGTCTGCCAATGACACGAGCCCGCATATAGACAATCTTCTCGTTATCATCTGTCAGCGCCTCGTCGATGATACGTTTCTGGATATGTTCCTGTTCTTCTTTATCAAAAAAACCGAGCATCAGTTGAGCCGCTTCTTCGTATGAAAGAATTTTAAGTTTGTGGGCATCTTCGAGGTCCATAATCTCATAGCAGATATCGTCGGAGGCCTCTACAAGATAGACCAGTGGATGGCGCGCATAGCGCAGTGGCTCTCCTGGTCCGGAAAGGCAAATGATACCCAATTCATCGGCTACTTTACGATAGATGTCCTTTTCTTCGTTAAAGAAGCCAAACTTTCCTTTCTTACTGGGGGCTGACGAAGAGTAAGGATATTTTACGATGCTGGCAAGCATGGAATAAGTCATGACAAATCCACCGGGGCGGCGACCCTTGAACTGGTGGGTGAGCAGACGGAAGGCATTGGCATTTCCCTCGAAATGAGTGATGTCGTCCCAGAACTGGTGGCTCACCTCTCTCTGCAGGTCACTGCCAGGACCCTCCGTGAAATAGGTCTGCATGGCTTTCTCACCACTGTGTCCGAAAGGAGGATTACCCATGTCGTGGGCCAGACAAGCAGTGGCCACAATCTGTCCAATCTCAGCAAAGAGCGTATCCTTCAGTTCAGGGTGGCGACAGATGAGTTGCTTTGCCACATCGTTGCCCAGGGACATACCGACACTGGCCACCTCGAGGGAGTGGGTGAGACGATTATGTACGAAGACACTACCTGGCAGCGGGAATACCTGCGTCTTGTTTTGCAGGCGACGGAAAGGGGCGGAAAAGATCAACCTGTCGTAGTCGCGTTTGAACTCCGTACGGTCATCATGACGCTCGGGATGACGATGCTCTTGTCCGAGGCGTTTGTTGGAAATAAGTTGTTGCCAATTCATCATAATTGAATGCAAAAGTACGAAATTGGCTACAGATTTCACAGTTTTTTACCGAAAAATTATATTAATCTGTGTTAATCTGTCTGTTCTGTGACATAAAATGATTACTTTTGCACTGAGTTTAAAATGGAATTTTAAAAAAATGCTTCAAATTAGAGTCGTCAACAAAGGACATCAGCCGTTACCTCAGTACGCTACGGTTCAGAGTGCAGGTATGGATTTGAGAGCCAACCTTGAAGAGCCTGTCACCCTAAAACCGTTGGAACGCAGACTCATTCCCACGGGCCTTCATATTGCACTGCCCGTAGGCTATGAGGCTCAGGTACGTCCCCGCAGTGGACTGGCCCTGAAAAAAGGAATTACGGTGCTGAACACTCCTGGCACGATTGATGCCGACTATCGCGGTGAGATAGGTGTGGTGCTTATCAACCTGTCGCAGGAGGATTTTGTGGTGGAAGACGGCGAACGTATCGCCCAGATGGTGATAGCCCGTCATGAACAGGGCTGCTTCGAACAGGTTGAGATGCTCGACGAGACTGAACGCGGCGAAGGCGGTTATGGGCATACAGGAGTAAAGTGACAATAAGGATTGAACGTTAAGATAAAAGTCGGATTGTGGACGCTGGTGGCTGTGGGGGCGATGAGTCTTGCAGCATGTGCGTCGAAGGGAGTTGGACAAACTTCCCAAGATTTGTCTGTGGCCGCTCCTGCCTATCAGTTGACACCAGAACAGTCACGCCTGTACGACCATTATTTTCTGGAAGCAATGGTTCAGCGGCAAAAAGGCAATAATGACGCGGCTTTCGATCTGTTGCGCCATTGTCAGACTATTAATCCCAATGCGGCTGAGACTTACTATTTCCTGGCACAATATTATGGTGCTATGAAACAGACAGATCAGTCGCTGGATTATTTTAAGAAGGCAGCCCAACTGAATCCCGAGAACGAGACTTATATGGAGACGCTGGCACAGGTGTATATCCGTCAGCAGAAGTTCCAGGATGCCATTGCTGTGGTGGAACGCCTCTACGACAGGAATAAAGATCGTGAGGATTTGTTGGAGATGCTCTTCCAACTCTACCAGCAGGAGAACGACTTAAAAAAGGCGATAGGTGTGCTGGAGCGCATCGAGAGTATCGACGGCAAAAACGAACGACTGTCGATGGCGAAGAGTGAGGTCTATACCAGAATGGGTGATGAGAAGGCTGCGGTGGCTGAGATGGCTGCCCTTGCCAAACAATATCCCAACGACTTGAACTATCTGGCCATGTATGGCGAGAGCCTGATGATGAACGGACAGACGAAACAAGCCCTTGAAATATACGATCGTATCCTGAACGAAGAGCCCAACAACAACCGTGTGCTCATGTCATTACGTACCTATTATCAGGCAGAAGAGAATCAGGAGATGGTTGACTCGCTGACATGGCGGGTATTGTTGGGCAAGAACACCAGCCAAGATGAGAAGGTCTATCTGCTACGGCAGATTATCAGTGCCAACGAACGGGCTGGCGGCGACAGCACGGAGGTGCTCCAGTTGTTCCGTCAGGTGATGGCCATTGATACGACGGATGTGGATATGGCCTTGCTTTGTGCTACTTATATGGATCTGAAGAAGATGCCATCAGACAGCATCAAGCCAGTATTGAACCATATCCTAAAATTGGCACCGGATAATTCGGCTGCCCGTCTGCATCTGGTGGGCTATGCCTGGTCTGAGGATGACAAAGACCGCGTGATAGAACTCTGTCAGGCTGCCCGTGAGTATAACCCTGATGATATGGCGTTCTACTATTATCAGGGTATCGCCTATTATCAGCGTGACAGTTTGGATCAGGCTCTCTCAACCTTCCAGAATGGTGTGAGCATCATCAACGAGGAGAGTAATCCTGACATCGTGGCTGATTTCTATGAGGTGATGGGGGAGATCCTGCATAAGAAAGGACGGGCGGAAGAAGCCTTTGCCGCCTATGATTCCTGCCTGCAGTGGAAGCCCGACAACATGCCTTGTCTGAATAACTACGCCTATTATCTCAGTCTGCGTGATGAGCAGTTGGAGAAAGCGGAGCAGATGAGCCATAAGACCATCAAGGCAGAGCCGAAGAATGCCACTTATCTCGACACGTTTGCCTGGATACTCTTTATGCAGAAGCGTTATGCTGAGGCGAAGATATATATTGATCAGGCTCTCCAGAATATGGATTCCATCACTGTGGGGGGCGACACTATTGGCAATGCTGCTATCTACGAGCATGCCGGCGATATCTATTGGTATTGTGAGGATCCTGACAAGGCGTTGGTCTATTGGAAGGACGCCCTGAAGGGTGACACAGAGAATAAGGTTCTAATAAGAAAAGTTAAACTGAAAAAATATTTTAAAGAATGAAATCATCCAGTTTTTTGAAAGTCGTTGCATTAGCAATGCCGTTAGTGTTAACTTCTTGTATTTCACACAAGAAGGCCGTGAAAGAAGAGACTCCGAAATCCCTTTCTGTTGAGCAACAGGAACAGAAGGATTTGATGGAGAGAGTAAAGGACAATGTGCAGACCGCACGTTTTATCACCTCTAAGGTGAAATTCTCTGTGGAGGTGGGTCCCCAGAAACTGACGCTCACCGGAAATCTGAAGATGAAGCGCGACGACGTGATTCGTCTGCAACTGATGGCCTTTGGTTTCGTGGAGGCAGGACGTATCGAGTTCACCAAGGACTATGTGCTTATCATGGATCGTATCAACAAACAGTACCTGAAGGCTCCTTGGATGCAGGTTGATTTCCTGCGTAACAGCGGCCTCGACTTTACGTCGATGCAGGCTCTGTTCTGGAACGAGTTGTTCAAGCCCAATCCTGTGATCATCGGTAAGAAGGTTGCTGCATCAGACACCACGGCAACTTATACGACGTTGGAGAGTGGTGATGATATGATCATCCAGTTGAATGAGGGCAAGATGGACTATAGTTGGCTCGTGGGTCGTAAGGATGCTTCTATCAAGATGGCCAACATCTCCTATAAGGACCGCTTCAATCCGGATAACAGTGCTCAGTTGAACTGGGACTACGACAAGTTCCAGACAGTGTCAGGCAAGAAGTTCCCCACAAAGCATGCCATTGCCCTGACAACAGCCAAGAAAGATGTGAAGTTGGGTATGACACTCAACTATATCGGCAACGATACAGAGTGGGAGACACGTACGGAGGTTTCCAACAAATATCGTGAGGTGACGGTCGATGAGATTCTCCGTCGCTTTATGTCACTGTAACAGCAGATGAAGCGGCTGTACCTCTTCCTCCTCCTGACATTTTGTTTGGTGGTGGCTGTTCCTGCACAGAAGAAGACTGTGCAGCGGAGAGCCACCACTACTAAAAGTGTGCAGAAGAAACAGCCAGCCAAGAAACAAACCACTAAAAAGCAGACCACGAAGAAACAGTCTGCAAAGAGTGGGCAGCCTGTCACTGTAAAAGGACTTCAGAACGAGCGCCAGCAGTTGCAAAAGCAGATGAAGGAGCAGGAGCGGAAACTCCGCCAGAATGAGGAGGATGTGAAGAAGCGCCTGCAGAGTCTGATGATCATTAATACAGAAATCAACGACAAGCGCAGGACCATAGATACCATCCGTCGTGATATCAACGCCCTCGACGGGAATATCCAATTACTTGATGCCCAGTTGAGGAATTTGGAGAAGGAACTGAGTCAGCGTAAGGAACGCTACATGAATTCCGTGCGCTATATGCATCGTAACAAGGATATCCAAAACCAGTTGATGTTCATCTTCAGTGCCAAGAGTTTTTCTCAGATGTACCGTCGCATGCGATTCGTGCGGGAATATGCTGTCTATCAGAAGGCACAAGGCGAGGCCGTGCAGTCCATGCAGCAGCAGGTGGAGGAGGCAATGAGTGAACTGTCGAGTGCCAAGAAACAGAAGGATAATCTGCTCTATCGTGGTGTGATGGAGAAGAAAGCCTTGGAGGGTAAACAGGTGGAACAGCAGAATGTGGTGAACTCCCTGCAGAAACAGCAGAAGACCATTCAGAGCGTTCTGGAACAGCAGCGGAAGAAAGACGCTGCGCTGAATGCGCAGATTGATAAGTTGATTGCTGAGGAGATAGCCCGTGCCAAGGCCCGTGCGGAGGCAGAGCGTAAAAAGAAGGCTGCTGAGGAAGCCCGTAAGAAACGAGAGGAGGAGTTGGCCCGTAAGAAGGCGGCTGCTGAGGCTGCTGCCAGGGAGAATGCCCGTAAGATTCAGGAGGCGAAAGAGAAGGAGGCCAAGGCGAAGGCTGAAGCAAAGGCTGCTGCCCGAAAGAGTGCGCGTGAGAAAGCGGCTGCCGAGAAGGCTGCCCGTGAAGCGGAGAAAGCCCGTAAGGAGGCAGAGCGTAAGGCAGCGGCTGAAGCCAAGTCTCACGAGAAGGAGATGGCTGTTGCCAAGAAGAAGGCTGAGGAGGAATGGTCTGTCTCAACGGAGGACCGTCGTCTGAGTGGTAACTTCGAGAGTAACCGCGGCCGTTTCCCCATGCCCATCACTGGACCTTATAAGATTGTCAATACCCAGGGACAGCACCGTGTGGAAGGACTGAAGGGTACGACGGTTCAGGAGATGAAGGGTATTGAACTGAAAGGACAGTCTGGTGCACAGGCCCGTTGCATCTTCGATGGAGAGGTGAGTGGCGTGGCAAACTATGGCGGTTCGATGATTGTCATTGTGCGTCATGGAACCTATTTCTCTGTCTATAGCGACCTCTCGTCGGTGAACGTCACGCGAGGACAGAAAATCAGCACACGTCAGGTCATAGGCTCTGTCAGTCGCGACGGAACGATGAAGTTCCAATTGCGGAGACTGTCAGGTGCCTTGCTCAACCCCTTGTCATGGTTGAGCAGATAATCAAATGATTATAGTTGGAAGTCCGAGAGCAGGCGTACATACGTGTCGATGGCCTGTTCAATCTCGGAGATGCGGATGAACTCATCGGCAGAATGACTACGGGCGGAATCGCCAGGACCCAGTTTCAGCGAGAGGAATGGCATCAGTGCCTGATCACTCAGCGTAGGACTGCCAAAGGGTTTCATTCCCATAGCCACACATTTCTGTACCAAGGGATGTGTCTCTGGGATGCAGGAGGAGTGAAGACGGAAGGAACGGGCCTCCAGACGACATTTCTTCATCTTCTTACGCAGGAACTCAAACAGGTATTCATTTTGATAATATTCGTTCGCGCGTACATCTATTATATAATGGAGGGAGTCTGGAACGACATTATGCTGGGTGCCAGCCTCAACCACTGTCACCGTCATCTTTGTCGGACCTAACAGCGGACTCTCCTTACGGAACTTATAGTCGCGGAGCCACACCAAATCATCCAAGGCTTCGTAGATGGCGTTCACACCTTCGTTTCTTGCTGCATGACCTGATACGCCGTCGGCATAGCCATCAATCACCATCAGACCCTTCTCCGCAATGGCTGGCTGCATACCCGTCGGCTCTCCCACGATGGCCACGTCGATCTGTGGTAGTCTTGACAGGACACGACTGAAACCGTTTTGGCCTGACACCTCCTCTTCAGCAGAGGCCACCCAGAGAATATTATAGTTACGGGGACGATGGAGCATGATGCGGTAGGTCTGTAGGAGTGAGACAAGTCCACCACCACAGTCGTTGGAGCCTAATCCATAAAGAAAATCACCTTCTTGAACAGGCTGATAAGGATCACGTGTCCAACTGGCTACGGGTTTTACCGTGTCGATGTGGGCATTCAACATGATTGTCGGGCGTTCGTTATTCCAATCTTGGCATCCCACCCACAGATTATTCCCTTCGCGTCCGTGTGGTAAATCCCATTCCATGAGATAGCGGCTCAACAGATCCGCTGCACGTTCTTCATTTCTGCTGACAGAGGGCGTAGCAATCAGGGCCTTCAGCAGTTTTACTGCATCATTTAAATAATAATTCTCCTCCATAATCTTCCGAATGATGTTGCAAAGATACAAAGAATAATTGAAACTACCAAAAAAAGATGCCACCACTCTCGCGAGCAGTAGCATCAAAAAAGCCTATGTTTAACTAAAAATCCTTTTCTCTAAAAGAAATTTTCAGCCCCACAAGGGCCAAAAATTTGAAAGTTTAAAAGGGAATTTCACAATTGCCTCCTGTTATCCACAGCTGAAAACTTTCTCTTACCAATAACTAAAAACCTAAAACTATAAATATTACTACTAACCTAAAACAATCTATTAACCTTTTGACAGTGCAAAGATACGACGGATTTTGGAAAATTGCAAGTATTTATATGTTTTAAGTGTATAAATACCCATTATTCTTGACTTAAATCAAGGGTTTGTGCGCGGAAACACTAAATATTTACTCGTTTTTCTTTGTTTTTTGCAAAACTTGCAGTACCTTTGCGGGCGAATTAATAAGGCATAAATATATAATATAGTATGAAGAAACTTTTAGCAGTTATTATTATCTTGCTCGTAGCAGTGCTCATGACGATGACCGTGCCCGACAAGCAGCAGCACAAGGAGGCTATGATGAAGGCCATCAATGAGTTTGTGGAAGAAGAAGCCGTCGAGGCAGTGGGCGACAATGTCCTGGCCAAGTTGGGAAAGAGTGTGGTGGTGAAGACCATCGAAACGGCTCTTAACTCCAAACTCAAGGTAGATAACTATTATCTCTTTAATACCACGTATGTGCGTCTGAAAGGGGAAAACCAGATTCTGTCGCTGGGCATGTTTGGTCATGTGTTTACCTTCGATAAGAAGATGATCCGCGAGAAACTGGATGAAGCCATGAATGCCAAGGAGGAGGCTGCCAGCGAGAAAGAAGCCGCGAAGCAGAGTGCCAAAGAACTGAAGCGACTCCAGAAAGAACAGAAGAAGCGCGAGAAGGAGTTGGAGAAGGAGCAGAAGCGACTTGAGAAAGAGGCTGCCAAGGAAGCCAAACGTCAGGCTAAGGAAGCCGAAAAGGAAGCAAAGCGCAAGGCTAAGGAGGCCGAATAGAATGTAAATCGTCCATCATGCGGGTTCTGATTGTCAATACCAGCGAGCGGACGGGTGGGGCTGCCGTTGCTGCCAACCGTCTGATGATGGCCCTGAACAACAATGGTGTCAAGGCGAAGATGCTGGTACGCGACAAAGAAAGCGATTCGTTGACGGTGGTCGGACTTCCTAAGTCGCCAATGCTACGTTGGAACTTCCTCTGGGAGCGACTGGTCATCTTCTGTCGTCTGCATTTCTCCAAAAGACATCTCTTCGAAATCGACATTGCCAATACAGGCTCTGACATCACGAAGTTGCGGGAGTTCCAGGAGGCAGACCTGATCCATCTGCATTGGATCAATCAGGGTATGCTCTCACTCAGTTCTATTCAAAAGATCTTGCGAAGTGGGAAGCCAGTGGTATGGACGATGCACGACATCTGGCCAGCCACAGGCATCTGTCATCTTACCTTAGGCTGCAGGAACTTCACCACCCGTTGTCATCATTGCAGGCTTCTGCCAGGCAATGGCTCTGCCCATGACCTCTCCAGCAGCATCTGGGAGAAAAAAGCGAAGATGCTCGAAGACGAGTCCATCTATTATGTGACTTGCAGTCGTTGGTTAGAGTCAGAGGCCAAGGCCAGTGCGCTGCTGAAGGGGCATAAGATGACGAGCATCCCCAATCCGATAGATACACATATATATAATAGGTGTAACAAACAGGAGGCCCGCCAACGACTCGGACTGCCTGCCGACAAGCGTTTGATTCTCTTTGTGTCGCAGCGGGTGACAAACCAGAACAAGGGAATGAATTATCTCGTTGAGGCTTGTAGTAAACTGAAGGATATTCCCCAGATGGGAGTCGTCATCCTGGGTGGTCATGCAGAGGAGGTGGCAGATCAGTTGCCTTTCGAGACCTATCCATTGGGCTATGTCAACGACGAGCATCGTATCGTTGATATCTATAATGCCGCTGATGTCTTTGTGTTGCCTTCGCTTTCGGAAAACCTTCCCAATACCATCATGGAGGCGATGGCCTGTGGTGTGCCCTGTGTTGGATTCAGGGTAGGGGGCATCCCTGAGGAGATCGACCATAAGCGCAACGGCTATGTGGCGGAGTATCGCAGTGCCGAGGACTTGGCAAAGGGTATCCGCTGGATTCTGACAGAGGCCGACTATGACGCTCTGAGTCAGAATGCCGTCCATAAGGTGGCACAAAACTACTCGCAGCAGAGTGTGGCCATCAAGTATCTCGATGTGTATCAGCAGGCGATGGCCTTCAAGCACTATAAACTCTAAACTGTCACGATATGACCATCACCTACGTCACCATCACCTATAATGCCGCCAAGGTGCTGCAGCGGACGCTTGATAGTGTGCTGCAGCAGGATTATCCTGACATTGTACACCTGATTATCGATGGGGCCTCGACAGATGGTACATTAGAGATGGTCAACGACTATATCGAGCGTTCCAATGCCGCTGACAACGGCCACCGCATTCAGGTGACATCAGAGCCTGACAAGGGCATCTACGACGCGATGAACAAAGGACTTCGCTCCCTTGACGGCGACTATGTCTGTTTCCTCAACGCCGGTGATTTCCTTCCTGCCCCCGACACCGCCTCCCGCATCGTCTCATCCGTCAACTGTCAACTGTCAACTGTCAACTCACCACTCCCCGCCGTTCTCTATGGCGATACGGATATTGTCGATGAAAACGGTCATTTCCTGCACCACCGTCGCCTCGCTCCCCCTGAGAATCTCACATGGAAGTCGTTCCGCCACGGGATGCTCGTCTGTCATCAGGCCTTCTATGCCCGTACCGACTTCGCCATTGCCACACCTTACGACCAACAGTACCGCTATTCTGCCGATGTCGATTGGTGTATCCGTGTGATGAAGGCTGCCGCCAAGGAGAACGTCCCCCTGTTGAACCTCCACATGGTGGTGGTCAACTATACTGAGGAGGGACAGACCACCCTCCACCATCGCGAGTCACTTCTGGAACGCTACCGCGTGATGAACCGACACTATGGCTACCTCCAGACCTTCTTCATGCATTGCTGGTTCATCATCCGCTCTTTTATCAAGAAATAAATGAGTGCCCTATAATCTTATTGATTGCTTAAAGTGTGTTAATAATTCGCTTGCTCATACAAGATTCTCTCTCTGTGTGAATTATATAGATAGAGTTATTAACTAAAAAATGTGCATTTATGAAGAAAGTATTTTTTATTTTAGGCATGCTGCTATCACTTGGAATGTTTTGCGCTTGCAGTAGTGATGATGATACTCCTGTTGTTTCAGAAGAACTAAACAGGACTGATGGCGTTGGAAATGAAAATGCTGAAGGTGAGGATAGCGAAGCGGCAGATGACAGTGATGCAGATTCACTTTCAAATGGTGAGGTCAAGGGATGGACACCACCAGTCGATTGGACATCAGTTGGTAGGATTAGCGATCTTACAGGTTATATAACTTACCATAAAGACTTGCAGGCATGGCTTTTCATTAGTTATTGGCCAATGGCCATGGAAGATGCTTTTCATTGCTATTATCCTATAGAATTAGGAGATGAATTCAAAGTTGAGGGACTAGTGATAACTATATCTGGGAATATCTATTTGGACGAAGGAAGTTCAAGATTTTATGTTGAATTAACCCAAATAGAGAAATCCGACAGTACCAAGGATATTCTGGATAGAGTCGATTCCATTCCAATGTATATTGATGATTGCTATTCTGGATATGTCACGGATGCAGAAGAGGATGATATTATGATAAAGACACTTCTTAAAGACGAAGATTTAATAAAGGTAGTCGTCACAGAAACTCCGCCTCAGGACTGTCTTTTTAAAGATGATTATCTAGATAACAAAAAAATAGTATATTTTTCGAGAAGTGATTTCCAAGGTTTAGACATTCAGGTAGGAGACATTGTCGATTTCAGAATCGACTGTTATAAACCGCTTGAAATAATACATCTTTATGATAATATCTATTGTCACAAATATTTTTGCAGTGTAAAGCCGTGTTAATAAGAATGACATGATGAAAAAGTGAGTTATTATAGATAGAGTTATTAAAAAAAATATGTAATGATGAAGAAAGTATTATTTATTTCAGGCATCCTACTATCGTTTGGAATGTTCTGCGCTTGCAGCAGTGATGATGAAATCGTGAATAGGGAAGGATCTATAGGTGATTACGAATCTCGTGGCAATAATGTCACAGCGAGTGACAGTACTGGTTATGTGAGTGGCGGTGTAGTTTACGACGGATGGGGTAAGCCT
>JAGCPK010000094.1 GCA_017965725.1 Prevotella sp. | reverse complement strand
TGTGCTGCATTCTATCAAGTATGGTGAGACGCGACTGATTGTCGATATGTTCACCAGATCCCACGGCAGACTCTCGTTTATCGTCAGCCTGCCCAAATCCCCTAAGGCGAAGGTCAAGAAGCAGTATTTCCAACCATTGACAATGCTTGAGATTGAGACCGACGTGCGCCCTAAAGTGCAGTTACAGAAGTTGGCCGACGTACGTCTTAGCACGGCTTACACTTCCATACCCTTTGATTTTTCCAAGTTGTCTATCTCGCTCTTCATGGCAGAATTTCTCTATCATGCCTTACGTGGGGAGCAACAGAATTTGCCACTCTATGATTATCTGGCCAATAGCATCCTATTTCTCGATAGTCAGGAGAGCAGTTTCGCCAACTTCCATCTGGTGTTCTTGATGAGACTGAGTCGTTTCCTGGGCTTTTATCCGAATCTTGACAACTACCAGACAGGCGACTATTTCGACCTGCGCGAGAGTATCTTCACCCCCCAGCCGCCTGTGCATCATGACTATCTGATACCTCAGGAGGCAGAGAAAATACAGTTAATGATGCGCATGGACTGGGCCACGATGCATCTGTTCCAGATGTCGCATACTGAACGCAACCGCCTTTTAGAGGTCGCATTGGTCTATTACCGTCTTCATCTGCCCGATTTCCCAGAACTGAAATCCGTCAGCGTCCTTCAGGAACTGTTTGAAAAGGTATAAGGTTCGTTTCTGAAAAATTTAAATTTTCATTTTTTCATTATATTTTTATTTTGAAATATTTAGTTTTTCAGAATTTCTAAATATTTTGAATTCGAAAAATAATAAATTTCTGAAATTCGATATTTTCAGACATCAAAAAATAATCATTTTAATAATTTGATAATATTTCCACATCAAAATGTTTTCCCTCAAATTTAAGGGAAAACATTTCTTGATACAAAACCCTCTCGCAGAGTCACCGATCTTTGCCCATTACCTCGAAAGGAATCTGTTTATTTGATATTGAATCGGACACCGACGTTGAGGTTGAAGTTCAGGGGCTTTTCCTGATAGAGTGTCGGTATGCTGCTGCCATTGTCGAAATAGTAGTTCAAGGCAGGCTCCGCATAGAGACTGAAACCATCAGTGAACTTGAATTCTGCTCCTACAGCCCCGTTCATTGATATCTGAAGGGGATGGATGCTGACACTGTTGGTCACACCCTGTGTCATACGACTGCCCTTCACCATCTTCTCCACCAGACCACCAGCAGAGAGATAGAAACTGAAATGACGATTGCCCCATAGCAGATAGGATGCGTTAAGGGGGATGCCGATGTAGTTCAGGTTCTGCTCCGTTGCTGTGGCCTTGCCATCAACGGTATTAGTAATGTCTGCTGTGAGACGGGTATAGGTCAGTCCGCTCTCCAGACTCCACCGTTCGTTGAGACAGTATCGAAGGGAGAACCCAAAACGGATGGGTTGGTGATGACGCACGCTCTCACTGGTCTGGATAGTTTTATAGGTCGGATCATCTGTGGATGTCTTCCAGGCATTATTATCGGTTGAATTACCCGTCTCCTGTTCTTTTTCATTTTCAGAATCATCCGAACCATACGAAGTTTTTTCACCATTATTAGCACTATCTCCTTTTTCATTCCATTCCCAAGAATGACCTTCAGGGTCTTGCGGGGTATTTAGCACCTTTAGTTGGGAAGAACTGTACTGCGAACTGTTTGCCATTGTATTCGACAGATAGACTTTTGCCGTCAGTCTGTTGTTTGAAGAGACAGACTTGTGCAAATCAGAAGGATAGATTATGTATGAATGATGGGTGGTGACCTCCTGATGCGTCTGCGAGCCTTTCGTCTCTGTGGTGGCAGGGTCTTTTTCTGGATATTCTTCTCCTATAGGTTCCAATTCAGCCAAAGTATTGGTTAATGTATCGGATTCTTCTACAACCATCGGGGTTACATCCACAACAGTATCACTGACAGCATACAAGTGTTGAACGCTTTGTGTCACACGTGCCATCATTTTCTGTATGACAGGTTGAACAGGATCGGTGATGGAAACAGGTATGTTTGGCGTCTGCATGGCGTCCGCCATCCTTGTCTCACAGGTCTCTGTCCGATGATGAAATAACGTCCAGTAACCGCCACCTGCCATCAACAGAATGACAGCCGCTACCGCAACACGTTTAAGCCACAGGGGAACGACCTTTGCCTGCTGTCTGTTTTTGGCAAGTGCTTTCTCAATCTCAGCCCACGACACCTCGATGTCAGACTCCTGGTAGTCTGCCATTTTCTGTTGCATCTGTTTCTTCCATTGCTCTTTCATCGTGGTGACTGTTTCTTGTCGTTATATTCCCTAATCATATCAGCAAGCAGGTTCTTCGCCCTGTGCAATTGAGAGGTAGAGGTTCCAATACTGATGTCCAAAAGACGGGCTATCTCTTTGTGGCTCTTGTCTTCGAAGACGTAGAGGTTGAACACTGTCCGGTAGCCTGTTGGCAGTCGCCTCACCATCTGTTGGATCACCTCTGGCGGGATGTCCCTGATGGGCGGATCGTCCGCCTCTGGCACCTCCATCACATCGTCTTCCCATGTCGTCGTCTCGTGCCGCTTCATGTTGCCGAGGAACCTGAGCGCCTCATGGACGACCACCCTCGACGCCCAGACTCGAAGGGAGCCTTGCCCTTGATATTGAAATTCTGTGGTGTGTGTAATGATTCTGACGAGCGCATTCTGGAACACATCCTTCGCATCTTCCTTGTCAGAAATATATCTTGAGCAGACTCCCTTCAGATAAGGTGCATATTGGGAATAGAACTCCTTCATCGCCCCGTCATCTCCGTTGCGAAGTCGCTTGACTAAGCGTTGTTCGTCAATATCCCCTATAAAATGCACTTATTATTTAATATCCCGTATATTGTCCTATAAAGAAAATGGCACCTGTTTCTTTTTCGCTGATCACATAGAGGAAGGGGTGGTTGGCGTAGAACGTCACATAATCGGGTTCCGAAGGGCCAGCGGCTTTCTCATCCATGCCTATTACCGTCACGGCAGCGGCTTCGGTTCCCTCTTCATCGAGTTTGATCTTGGTCACTTGCTTCATCAATTCAATATAGACTAAATGATCATTACAGAAATTGGGAAACTCAGCAAGCACATCATCAAAGGCCCTGATCATTCCGAGTTTCTTCATAACTGGGATGAGATCAATGTCAGTGTCTGACTCTAAGCGGGGTAGATAAACATCTACTTTACGGGTTACCATCTGCTGTTGGATCTGTTGCCACGATGCTGTATTCAGAGATTTCAACACCTTATTGATATCCTCACCCGTCTGTACCTCACCCTCTTTGACTCTCGGCAGGAGGACGGTCATATTCCAGGCACCGTTGCCATACGGCAGACGGAGGGCTTGGAAATCGTCGGTTTGCATATAGTCTAGTTCAGCAGTCTGGTGCATCATGGGCTTTGTAATCGTCTCCAGCGTGAAGCCAGGATGCTCGAAGTATTCTTCTTGCGTCATGTTCTTGTCAAACTGATACTGCCATGTGCCTTTGAAGTAGATGGCATTCAGGAGATAACTCACAAAATTGGGATTGAACTCTTCTTTCTTTAGTACCTCCTCAATCATGCCCATCGTATGGTCGCTGCCCCATTGGTTGATAACATCACGGGTCTTGCCATCGTTGAAATCGCGGGTCTCTGCATCAGCATCGTAGTAGGTTTTGGCTTTCGATTTGAACTCAGGTAATAACTCGTAGCCCCTGTTCATATAGATATTGTTGGCTATCATCACCTTCGTCTGCTCGTCAAGGGTTGCCGCTCTTTGCAGCATCTTGTAGCAGAAATCGTTGATACCGGCAGCCCCAGTTTCACTGAAGCCCAACACCTTATTGATTTCCTGCTGGGTCACACCTGCCGCTCCATTGTTGAGCATCCCCAAGGCATACGTGATGCTGATGGGGGAGAGTATCTGACTCTTCAACTCATCGCGTGCCTCACGGAAGAGGTTAAAGGCAAAGTCGTTACTACTGCCGACCATCTCCTGTTCGGCTCGGGTCAATTCAAGTGTCGTCGGTGGCTCCACAGGGTCAACGACAGGGTTGGGGTCATCCTCATCACTGCTGGAACATCCAACAGTCATCGCTGTTGCCATCATCAGGGCGATGGCTGCCCAATTCATCTTCTTCATATTGCTTGCAAATTTACTGATTTCTATGGATATAACCCACGATATGGCGAAATACTGCATGCAAAACCGTTAAAAAACACTAAACGCATCCAAATATCAGTCATGCAGAGAGAAGGACTTTCACATTTTCTCTGTATATTTGCAGCCATAATCAACGTGCAGGAAATGGTCAACAGGCTCATAAAGGGTTATCATGGATTTCGCGAGACCACACTCCTCCTGTTCTGGCTACTGACCATGCCGTGCCTAGCACAGAACGTGGAGCCACGACAGGAAAAAGGTTTTATGCTGCGCAAGGAGAGCGACAGTCTCTACTTTCTGAATGACTGGCGACTACCCTACCCTGTTTATCAGTTTCAGACGGGCGACGTGGATGGTGACGGCAGTGTAGATGCGATGGTAGGCGTCATCAAATCGACGCGTTTCTACCCCGAGAAGGGTCGCAGGCTATTTATCTTCAAGCAGGTAAACGGAAAGGCGCGACCTCTCTGGCTGGGATCAAAACTTGGCGGTATCCTAGAGGATTTCCGCTACATCGACGGGAAGATACGCGCCCTGGAATCCACTACTGACAGCCTCTATGTGGTAAGCGAATACCGATGGAGTGGTTTCGGCATGAATTTCGACCATTATATAATAAAAGGTGTAGATCAAAAAACTGCATTAAAATACTTCAACAAATGAAAACAAGAATGATCTTCCTGACATGTCTGGCCAGCCTCATGGTGGCCTGCAGTCAAAAGCAAACCATGGTTTCATTACCTATGTCGCACATCGACGTGGAGCAACTGAAAGACAGTATCGACTACAACATGGACGTGACGGGTCTGCCCCTCAGCGACCTCCGCGTGCTGCGCAATGCCCCCGCCGCCCGTCTGGGCTATCCTTTCAAGGATGCCTATCTGCGAGGCATCTACTCAACCACCACCTGGTACGACTCACTAATGTGGAAGTTTGATGAGCAATTAGAAACATTGGACTGGAGTAAGTTTCCTGAAAAAGAAAACGAAGATTGGCGCGACCATTACTACCGTGTCAGCGATGAGGCGGGACTCGTCAAATACACCCAACAAGAACTCGACTTCATGAAGCGTCTGAAGGAGCGTGAAAACGAACTGTTGAAACAAAACTTCGATGTGCCAGAGGGTCTGCGTGTCAACATGCAGAACCTCGTCAACCCCACCCAGTTGAAGGAGTTCGACTCACTGCTCTGTCAGCGGTTGGGCGAAGACGGCTTTGCCATCGTTCCCGCCAACCACGACCAACTGTTTCATGTCTATGAGCAGAACGACTATAACGAGTTCCCAAGTTTCGTGACCACCGACCTCTTCCTGCAACTCTACCACCTCTATTTCGACTGTATGCTGCGCGAACTCGAGGAGAACCATCTGATGCAGATGATGATTAACTATACACGCGACATGCACGAGGTTCTCTACAACATGGAGAGATGGTCTGGCAACGACGAGACGATAAAACGAATCGCACATCATAATGCCGCCTACTACAACATCGCCCATAAACTCTTCACAGGCAAATATATTTTCGAACCGGCAGCAGGCTCTGTTGAGATAGAGGAAGTCAATAATGCGATGGCAGCCGAAAACAGTTTCAGCAACTTCATGGAGGACTACAAGGAAATCACGTTCCCCTACAGTCTGTTCCGTCCTCGCGGCCACTACACCCGCAGCGAGAAGTTACAGTGTTACTTCCGTGGTATGATGTGGCTTCAGACAGCCTCTTTCGGTATGAATCACAAGGATGAGTTGCTGGCCGCCATAATGCAGGCCTGTGCACTGAAACTTGATAAAAAATCACAGAACAACTACAATCGTTTGAACAGCCTCATCACCTTCCTTATGGGTAAGCCTGACAACCTCAGTCTGATGCAGGTGATGGCCGAGGTGGAGAAAACCGGCTTACAAATGGAAGACCTCCTCCACAACGACGAGGCCATCGCCAAAATTACCGCTACACTTGAGGAGATCGGCAACAAACAAACGCGCATCCGTCCGAAATTCGAAAAGACCAGTCACAACAAGATCAACGTGATGCCTCAGCGCTATCAGCCTGATGCCGAGGTGCTGCAAGAGATGGTGGATTACGACAATAAGCCGACACTGCGCGCTACGCCCAAGGGGCTTGACTTCTTCGCCACCATGCAAGTATCTGCCGCCGAACAGATCCTCATTGAGGAAGGGCAGAAGTGGAAGGGTTTTGCCCCGATGCTCAAGAAGATGAAGCAGCGCATGCAACAGATCAACTGGAACGAGACCATCGCTACGCAGTGGATGAGTACCCTGAGGACACTGTGTGACCGCGACCCACAGTTGAACCTGCCCTATTTCATGGTCACCCCAGAGTGGAACCTGAAAGACCTGAACGCCATGCTTGCCTCTTGGGCCGAACTGAAACACGACGCCATCCTCTATGCCAAACAGCCGATGGGTGCTGAGTGCGGAGGTGGCGGTCCCCCTGCACCCGTCGTGAAGGGCTATGTAGAACCGAACATCAGTTTCTGGAAGAAAGCCATTTCCCTGCTCGACAATACCGCACATCTCCTGAAGGATGAGAAAATGCTCACCGAGAAGATCTCCGAGGCTACCGAGCGAATCCGAGAAGAAGCGCAGTTCCTGTTGGCCATCAGTGAGAAAGAATTGGCAGGCAAGCCCCTTGATGACGAAGAGTATGACCAAATCAAGTGTGTAGGCGCGACCTTTGAAAACATCTCGCTCGACCTCGTCCGCCAGCCCGATCAATATCTGATGGGCTGGAGCGACGTGCAGGGTGCCGACAAGAAAGTGGCCCTTGTGGCTGATGTCTATACCGCCAACGCTGACAATAACCCCGAGAAGTCAATTCTCTTCGAGGCTGTGGGTGGTGCCGACGAGATATATGTCGTCGTGGAAATTGGTGGCTACCTCTATCTGACACGTGGTGCCGTGCTCAGTTACCGTGAGTTCATCCAGCCTCTCAATATGCCACGCCTCACCGATGAGGAGTGGCAGCAACAATTGGAGAAGAATCCGCGCAAGGGTGTGCCTGACTGGATGAATCGCATCATCGTACCGCTGAAAAAGATGCCGAAGCCGAATGAGGAGTACTTCTATAGTTCTGGCTGTTAGCCTTCTTTCTTGTGTGTCGGCACTGGCTGCCGACACATTAACTATCGTCCTCACTGGCGACATACTTCTCGACCGTGGGGTACGACGGGAAATAGAACGTCACGGAGCCGATTACCTGTTCTCTGAGGGGATCGACTCCGTGTTCCATCAGGCCCAGGTCGTTGTGGGTAATCTCGAGTGTCCCGCCACAAAGATCAAAGCCCCCGTCTTCAAGCGCTTCATCTTTAGAGGGGAACCGGAATGGCTAAACACCCTTCGGCAACATAGCATCACCCACCTGAACCTAGCCAACAATCATAGCATTGACCAAGGACGTGAAGGCCTCATCGACACAAAACGGCAGATTGAAGAGGCTGGCATAACACCCATCGGTGTAGGACAGAACAGGGCAGAAGCCGCCCAACCCGTCCTTTTAGCCTCCGAACCTCGCAACGTCTGGATCATACCTTCGTTGCGTCTCGCTCTCGAGAACTACGCCTACTTACCTGACAAACCCTGTGTCAGCCAGGAGCCGATGGACTCGTTAATCCATCGCATCAGCAACCTACGTGAAGCTGACTCCACCGCCGTCATCATCGTCAGTCTCCACTGGGGCGGTGAGCACACCCTCCAACCCGTACCTAGCCAACGTATGGAGGCACACCGGCTCATCAACGCAGGAGCCGATATCCTGGTCTGCCACCACACCCACACCCTACAGACTATAGAGGACTATCACGGCAAGAAGATCTATTATAGCATCGGCAATTTCATCTTTGACCAGCCCAAGCCCCAAAACAGTCAGGCCTGTATCGTGCGCCTGCATATTGAAAAGGACAACCTTGATGTAGAAACCATCCCCATAGATATCCGTCAATGTGTACCTTATCTTTGTCAATAGACGACTCCGAATCTTTTTTTGTATGTCTTTTCCTTGCTTATTTTGGTAGAATTCGCTAACTTTGCAGCGAAAATAGTACAACATGTATGAAAATAAAACAAAAACATCTTGTGGTAGCGGTATGGCTGACAGCATTGGTGGTAATAGCCTGTGCGTTACTCATATTCGAGAGTGATCAACTCTGGAAGATCCAAGAGAAAAACCTCTTTCTCTGCTCGGCTTTGTTTCTGAAAGAGCAGTTGGTAGTGCCTGGAGGACTACTCACATGGATTGGCACATGGTTTACACAATTCCTCTATTACCCATGGCTGGGTGTGCTGTTGCTGTGTGCCTGGTGGCTGCTGTTGATGGTCCTGATAAAAAACACTTTCCACATCCCCGACAGATGGGCCTCATTGATGCTGATACCTGTCGCCATCCTATTAATCACAAATATGGATCTGGGCTATTGGATTTATCTATTGAAACTGCACGGACATTTCTTCATATCGACTATCGGCACAACATTTGTCGTCGCCTTGCTTTGGGGATTCAGAAGCATCCCCGACAAGTATCATCTCCGCACAATATATCTTATTATCACTTGCGCCTTAGGCTATCCGCTCCTGGGCATCTACGGATTAGCAGCCGCCCTGTTCATGGGCATCTGGTCGTGGCGGTTGTCGGCCACTCGTACAGGAGCCGTCATCTGTAGTGTAGTGGCTATTCTGAGTGTCGCTGCCATTCCCTTGTTCTGCTATCGTTTCATCTACTATCAGACCAACCTAGCCAATATCCTTTGGGCGGAACTGCCACTATTCTATCTCACCGAGGAACACCACACCTATTATATTCCCTATTATCTGTTGGCTCTCTTCTTCGTCATTCTTGCTGTTACCTACCGGGCAGAACGTCAGACCGCCAAACCCATGAAGAAGTATTATTACCTGTTATGTCAAATTGTTCTGACTATCCTGCTTGTTGGCAGTGTCTATACTTTCTGGATGAAGGATGAGAATTTCCACCATGAACTGACCATGCAGCACCGTATCTCAAACCTCGACTGGACAGGAGTGTTGGAAGAGGCTGCCGCCCAGGAAGACGAGCCAACACGAGCTATCGTGATGATGCGTAACCTCGCTCTCTCACGGATTGGCAGACAGGGCGACGATATGTTCCGTTACAAGAATGGTTCGAAAGCGTATGCCGCACCTTTTGGTATGCGTCTGATGATGTTGGTCGGACCACTTATCTACTACCAGTACGGTATGTTGAACTACTGTAACCGACTGTGCATGGAGATGGGTGTAGAGTTCGGTTTCCGAGCAGAGGACTATCAATTGCTCGCCAACTGCGCTCTTCTCGAAAATGATCAGCCACTCGCACGTAAGTATCTCAGTCTTCTGAAACAGACCCTATTTTTCAGCGACTGGGCAGAACAGACCGAGGCACTCTTGGGTCATGCAGACCTCATTGCCAAAGACCCCGAACGTGCTCCCATCACCCACATGCTCCACTACGATAACGTACTCGGCGGCGACGAAGGTTTCACAGAGCGTTTTCTCATGACGCAACTGGTCAGAAGCAATTATACCGATGATCCCATCTTCCAAGAACAGTGTCTGCTAGCCACCCTTTGGACCAAAGACATCAAACAGTTCTGGTACCATTTTCACAACTATATCAAGTTACACCCGAATGGTCCTATGCCCCGTTACTTCCAAGAGGCAGCCTATCTCTATGCTATGCTGGAAGGCAGGGAGAATATTAATACAGCACTTTTCGATGCAGGCGTCAAAGACACTTTCGAGCGTTTTATGACCTCGGCACCCAACTACAACGACCAGGATATAGAAGTGGCTCGCCAGGGACTTTATCCCTTCTTCGGAGAGACCTATTACTTCGACTATTACACAATGATACAATTACCTGAATATTGAAAAAGTGATATGCAATAAGTTATGAAAAACTGGTTTTATTTATATATAGGATGTTGTATGGCTCTGATGGGCTGTTCGGGCCCTTCTGTGCCAGAAGTATTCACCGACTCCAAGGCTTTTCCTAAGATCTATCCCGATTATACTGACGTGACTATCCCTATTAACATGGCACCGCTCACCTTTGAACTTGATGAGGTTGCTGATGAAATGATTGCGCGTTATGCCGTAGGTGATGAAGAGATTGTATGTGCTGGAAAAGCACAACCAGAAATAGATGACTGGCGTACGCTCACAGAGAAGGCTAAGGGCGGGGCGATCACGGTGGATGTCTATGCCCGAAAGGCAGACCAGTGGACGCACTACAAACCATTCAGTATCTTCGTGTCGCCCGACAGCATCGACAGTTATCTGAGTTACCGTCTCATCTTCCCGTCCTTTGTCAGTTATGAGGCTTTGACAATCAACCAGCGCTGTCTGGAAAACTATGACGAGAGCGTAATCTACGACAATGTGCTCTGTAGTTTTGAGAAAGACGGACAATGCATCAACTGCCATAACTATCAGCAGTACAATCCTGAACGTATGCAGTTCCACGCCCGTCAAAACCACGGCGGCACCATCGTTGCCTATGACGGAAAAATCAAGAAGGTGAACATGAGGAACGACAGCATTCTTTCCGCGGGCGTCTATCCTGCCTGGCACCCCTGGTTAAACCTGATTGTTTATTCCACCAACAAAACCAACCAGAGTTTTCATACCATCGATCATAATAAGATTGAGGTCTATGACTCAGAGAGTGATCTCATTGCTTATTATGTTGATAAGGGAGAGGTGACCAACCTTGAGAACGACACTACAGAACTGGAGGTGTTCCCCTCCTGGGCTCCCGACGGTAAGACACTCTACTATTGTAGTGCCCATTTCGACAGACAAGACTCCACGCTATCAAGAATCTCTGAGATTGTGAAACGCTCACAACAGATTAAATACAACATCTACAAAAAGAGTTTCGACCCCGAGACATTGACCTTCGGTCCCCGTGAACTTGTATTCTCTGCCGACAGCCTCAACAAAAGTGCCACCCTGCCCCGCATCTCGCCCGACGGACGTTATCTGATGTTCGCCCTTGCCAAATATGGCGTATTCCATATCTGGCACCATGATGCCGACCTTTGGCTGATGGACCTCCAGACTGGCGAGGCAAGACCTGCAGAGGAAATCAACTCGCAAGACACGGAGAGTTATCACTCATGGTCCAGCAACGGTAAGTGGGTCGTTTTCAGCAGTCGACGTGACGATGGAAGCTATACCCGTCCCTTCTTTGCCCATATCGACAAAGATGGACATGGCACCAAGCCCTTCGAACTGCCTAGTGCCGACCCAGACTACCACCGTCAGTTCATGAGATGTTATAACATTCCGGAATTTATGCACGGCCCCGTCACCATTAAACCGCAGACCTTTGCAGATGTCCTCAAGGGCGATGGCGAGCCCGTGAAATACGTGCAGCGGCTTACCAAATAAAACACTATATTACATATAGACTTTAGCCTGGCGCTTGCCGCGAAGCACGTCAAGGGCATTGAGAGCCAAGGCCTCCATCTCGTCCTCACCAGGGAAGCAACGGACGGGTGCCAGAAATCCAATACGCTTGCGCAACCGACTGACCACGTATTCACTGCGAGCCAGACCGCCCGTAAGCAGGATAGCATCAATACTACCACAAAGCACGGCCGACTCAGCGGCAATGTTTTTCGCCACGTGATAGATCATCGCATCGAGAATCAATTCTGCATGCTTGTCACCATAATCCTCAATACGGCGAATGATTTCCTTCACGTCATTGGTACCGAGGTGGGCATTCAGTCCAGCCTTACCTGCAATACGTTTCAGCAACTGCTTCTCATTGTATTTCCCACTGAAACAGAGACGAATCAGATCGGCTGCTGGCAGACTACCTGCCCGTTCAGGGGAGAATGGTCCTTCACCGTCGAGTGCATTATTTGCATCTACAGCACGACCATGCTCATGGGCAGCCACAGAAATACCACCACCCATGTGACAGATAATCAGGTTCAGGTCTTCATATTCTTTCCCAATCTCATCAGCATACCGACGGGCAATGGCCCGCTGGTTCAACGCATGCCAGATACATATACGATTCATCAGGGGAGAACCAGAGATACGGGCATAGTCGTTGAGTTCATCCACCACACCAGGATCAGCAATAAAATTACGACAGTTAGGAATGTCTGCCGCTATCTCGTGAGCAATAAGACAACCAAGGTTACAGGCATGGTTATGAAGGGCTATGCCGCTATG
The DNA here is from genome assembly GCA_017965725.1 of Prevotella sp. GTDB lineage: Bacteria > Bacteroidota > Bacteroidia > Bacteroidales > Bacteroidaceae > Prevotella. The sequence continues at coordinate 8,292 of JAGCPK010000094.1, read as the reverse complement.
GGTATCTTGCACCATCAGGTCGTTAATTTCATAGACACCACCCTCCAATGGTTTCACCAAACCGCCACGGCCTATTACCGCGTCAAAAGCCACAGGAAGGCCCGCCTTCTCCAATTCGTCAATGACTAGTTGCTTGCGAAAGTCCTGCTGTTCAATGACATCGTCAAAATCTGCCAATTCCTCTGGAGTATGTACGATATTACGGACGAGAATGGGAGTCTCGTCCTCGAAGACAGCCATTTTCGTGGAGGTAGAGCCTGGATTGATGACGAGAATCTTCATATAGCAGCCAAAGCCAGAGAATAGTACTTCGAGTCGGGGCTGTCAGCACGGGAAGGTAACACACAGCAGCATTGTGTACCTTGTAGCACACCTGCTGTCTTGGCATAACCGAAGAGTGTGATGGTCTTATAGAATACATTACCTGCTACAATATCAGGGAAGATCAGTGCATCGGCCTGTCCGTCAATAATGGAGTGAATGCCCTTCTCACGCAGACTCACGGAATCGAGCGAGGTTTTCAGATCAAGGGGGCCGTCGATGATACAGCGTCCGAACTTACCCGTTTGCGCCTCGGCAATAATCTCAAGATAATCAACGGTATAGGGGAAAGTCTTGGCACTGACTTTCTCAGCGCAGTGGATGAGAGAGATACGCGGTTCCTCAATACCCAAGGCATGACAGACATAGTTCATATAGTGAATTTGTTGGCGGCGCTGTGCCTCAGTAGGCACAGGTATCACGGCAGCATCGGTGAAGAAAAGCAGTTTCTCATACTTGGGAATCTCTGCCATTGCCACATGCGTCAGCACATGACCTGGACGAAGGATGCCACTCTCCTTATCCAGTATCGCACGCAGTATCACGTCGGTATTGATAAGTCCCTTCATCAGAATATCGGCCTCACCACTCTTACAGAGTGCCACAGCCCTGCGGGCACACTCGTCCTTGTCATCACCATCCACATAGATAGGTTCGATAAATCCCATTTCCTTGCCTTTTTCCACAGCATAACGGGTACTGGCATCATTGGCACAAACCACTGCTACACGCTTTTTGTCTCCTCGCTGCTGGAGGAACACAATCATGTCATTCAATGTCCTAATAGACTGCATAATTCTATAATTTCTGGTTTTATGCTGCAAAAATACAAAATTATTTGTATCTTTGCAAACGAAAACAACTAAAAACGATGATTATGAGAAAATATCTGCTAATTTCGACATTTTGTATTATACTTAGTACGTCGGCACAAGAGCAGGCACCTATGGTGCTTCAATATGACCAACCTGCCACCTATTTCGAGGAGTCACTGCCCATTGGCAACGGTAAGATAGGTGCCCTTGTCTATGGTGGCACTGATGATAATATTATCTATCTGAACGACATCACGCTCTGGACGGGTAAACCCGTTGACAGAAACCTCGATGCCGATGCCCACCAATGGATTCCTGCCATCCGTGAGGCTCTCTTTAAGGAAGACTACCAACTGGCCGATTCACTGCAACTACATGTGCAAGGGCCTAACTCGCAATATTACCAGCCACTCGGTACCCTGCATATCAAGGATCTCGGACTGGGTGAGGTGAGCGGTTACCACCGGAGTCTCAACCTCGACTCGGCCATCATCAAGGATCGTTATATGCGTGACGGGAAATCCATTACCAGGGAATACTTCGCCTCAAATCCCGACAAACTCATCGCCATACGTTTGCGTGGTGATATCAACGTTCGTATTGCCCTGACAGCGCAAGTGCCCCATAAAGTAAAGGCCATCCCGACTCAACTCACCATGACTGGTCACGCTTTAGGCGATTCACAGGAAAGTATCCACTATTGCACGATGCTCAACGTGAAGACCGACGGCGACGTGACATCAGCAGACTCCTCGCTGACCATCACCCATGCCAAGGAAGCCATCATCTATATCATCAACGAAACCAGTTTCAACAGCTTCGACAAGCATCCTGTCATTGAGGGTGCCCCTTATTTAGAGAACGCTGCCAACGATCTCTGGCACACACAGAACTATACATACGATGAGTTCTATGCCCGTCATCTCGCAGACTATAAGACCTACTATGATCGTGTGAAGATCCGCCTGCGATCGAGTCCATCGTGCGATATCGGTTCTACAGATGCCATTCTCAAAGACTACACTGACAAGGGCGGTCAAAGCCGATACCTCGAAGAACTCTATTTCCAGTTTGGACGTTATCTGCTCATTTCCTCTTCTAGGACGGAGAATGTACCTGCCAATCTGCAGGGACTCTGGGCACCCCAACTCTTACCACCTTGGCGTGGCAATTACACCGTGAATATCAACCTCGAAGAGAACTATTGGCCCGCCTTTGTGGCGAATATGACTGAGATGGCTGAACCGCTCGATGGTTTTGTGAAAGCCCTTGCTGCCAATGGGCAATATACTGCCAAGAACTATTATAATATTAACACGGGCTGGTGCTCCAGCCATAATTCCGATATCTGGGCGATGACCAACCCTGTGGGCGAGAAAAACGAGAAGCCTGAATGGTCCAATTGGAACATGGGTGGTGCCTGGCTGGTACACACCCTCTGGGAACGCTACCAGTTCACACAGGATAAGGACTATCTGAAAAATGTCGCCTATCCATTGATGAAAGGTGCTGCCGATTTCTGTCTTGCCTGGCTCATTGAAAGTCCCATCGTTCCTGGTGAACTTATCACGGCCCCCAGTACATCACCAGAGAACGAGTACAAGACCGACAAAGGGTATCATGGTATGACCTGTTATGGTGGCACAGCAGACATGGCCATCATTCGCGAACTCTTTATCAACACCATCGCCGCCGGTAAGATACTTGGAGAGAAAAACAAAGCGATGGAAAAAGCCCTCGCCCGGCTGCATCCCTATACCATCGGACACATGGGCGATCTAAACGAATGGTATTATGACTGGGATGACTGGGACTTCCAGCATCGCCACCAGAGTCATCTCATAGGTCTCTACCCTGGCAACCATTTGACAGATACCACTTTGCAAAAAGCCGCAGAGCGTTCTCTCGAAATCAAGGGCGACAAGACTACTGGTTGGAGCACAGGCTGGCGCATCAACCTCTGGGCCCGTCTGCACAAACCCGAACAGGCTTATCATATCTACCAGAAACTGTTGACGTATGTATCACCAGACAAATACCGTGGTCCGGACCGTCGTCGCTCTGGAGGCACCTATCCCAACCTGATGGATGCTCACCCTCCTTTCCAGATTGATGGCAACTTCGGTGGCACGGCTGGTGTCTGCGAGATGCTGATGCAATCGTCAATGGTCAATGGTCAATGTTCAATAGAATTATTGCCCGCCTGCCCTGAGGCATGGAAAGACGGAGCCGTCAGCGGACTCTGTGCCCGCGGTGGCTACGAGGTCAGTTTCGAATGGAAAGGCGGCTATGTACGTAATTGTAACATTAAGGCCAAGAACAACGGTACCGTCACCTTATTATATAATGGTCAGCAGAAGACTATCAAATGCAAGGCCGGAAAGACCCAGAACGTTAAGACATGGTAAACAAAAACTGAAGGCGCAGGAACCTATAGATAACCCTGCGCCTTTAATTCTTTGACGGTGTCGAGCAGTTCCTGATACCACACCTCGCCAAAACGACGGATTAACGGGTCTTTCAGAAACTGATACAGATAGAGGTTCTCCTGAATGCCTTTGGCAATAGCCATCTTACAGACATCCCAACGGTTGTAGTTCAGGCCAACAAGTCCTTGACTAAGTTTCTTCTCACGGATAGGATAGAGTGCACAACTCACAGGCTTGCAGAATCGGGTCTTTCCTGCTCTGTAAGCCTTTTCCAAGGCGCAGAGACAACAATCGGGAATTCCTCCCAATTCGCCATAATATGTAAATACGCAATCTTTTCCCCGCACGATGCTCGTCACGAGGTCGCCCTCCTGATCGGTATAGGCCACGCCCTGTTTATCGATGACGGCTTGCGCCGAAGCAGAAAGGTTACCCCAGACTGCATCAAGGCAATCCTCTATTTCCGCAATCTCATCGAGGGTGACAGGAGCGCCGGCATCACCCTCCACGCAACACTGACCCTTACATATGCTCAGATCACAACAGAATTTCTCCGTCAATATCTCTGATGAGATCAGTACATCACCAACTTGTATAATCGGAGGTATTACCATACAATCGGAGTCATGCCATTTTCTTGAAGATAGGCGTTACAGCGGGAGAATTGATGCTGTCCGAACCACCCCCCACGGTTTGCAGAAAGTGGAGAGGGATGGACTGACTCAAGAACCAGGTTCTTCTGCTTATCTATCATATAGGCTTTAGAACGCGCATAACCACCCCAAAGCATATAGACGATATGTTCACGATGAATGGCAAGGGCTTGGATAGCAGCATCAGTAAATTTCTGCCAACCCAGTGCGGAGTGACTATTGGCCTGATGTGCCCTCACTGTCAGCGAGGCATTTAACAACAATACCCCCTGCTCAGCCCAACGCGTTAGATTACCTGAGGTTGGAACAGGTATTCCGAGATCATCCTGTATTTCCTTAAAGATATTTTGTAGCGACGGCGGGAACATCACCCCGTCTTGTACCGAAAAACTCAGTCCATGAGCCTGACCTGGCTCATGATAAGGATCCTGACCAATGATTACCACTTTCACCTTATCAAATGGACACAGGTTAAAGGCGTTGAAGATCAGTCTGCCTGGTGGATAACAGGTCGTCTGCATGTACTCCTGTCGCACGGCTGTCGTCAACTGTACGAAATACGGCTTCTCGAATTCTGCGCCAAGGTGCGCCTTCCAAGTCTCTTCTATCTGTACATTCATCTCTAAAACTATTTTGGCTGCGAAGTTACTCATTTTATCCCGAATAACGTAACATTTTCCAAGAAAAATAAAATATTCTTTAAGACTAGGGCATTCCGTGTAATCTTTCATCTATCTTTTCTCATAAACTATTTTGTAGTTTCAAGAAAAAGTTGTATCTTTGCCGTTGAAAATTACTTATTATACTATCAAAATGTTGAAAAATAGCATCATACTGATTGCTGACAGTGGTAGCACAAAGGCTGACTGGACGCTTCTTAACCCATCTGACCGTGATGGTAACGGCGTAATTGCCACGTTTCACACCCAGGGTATCACGCCCATCCACCAAACACCTGAACAGATTAGGCAGATTATCGGACAGGAGTTGGTACAACAATTGTCATCTTTCCCCCGAGCCCGTCTGATAGACTCCGGCGTCCTGGAAACACCATTGCTGTCGAACCTCAATGTGGTGTTTTATGGTAGCGGATGTACGCCAGTCCATGCGCCACACATGCGTCAGTTGCTGACGAGTGTTCTCTCTACGCAGACTGTCGAAGTATATAGCGACCTGATGGGTGCTGCCCGTGCCCTCTGCCAACAAGAAGAGGGTATTGCCTGTATCTTGGGAACAGGAGCCAATAGTTGCCTGTACGACGGACAAGATATCGTGCAGAACACTCCTGCACTAGGCTATATCTTGGGCGACGAGGGTAGCGGTTCCGTGCTGGGACGAATGTTTATGAACGCTATCTTCAAGAATCCAGACTTTGCTGGCATCCGCGATGAGTATCTGGCTAAAGAGAAACTGACACAGGCAGATGTCATCCGGAAGGTCTATCACGAACCCATGGCCAATCGTTTCTTGGCTACCACCTCCTTATATATTGGTGAACATCTTGACAACCCACTTCTGCAGCAGTTGGTTGTAGATAATTTCCGTAGTTTCTTCCAGCGAAACATCAAGCCCTACGGTCGTCGTGATCTGCCTGTCAGTTTCGTAGGCAGCATGGCCCAGAACTATCCCGATCAGTTGGAAGCAGCAGCCCGTGCGGAAGGCTATATCATTGGACATGTTGCCAAAAGTCCTATGGAAGGACTGATTACATACCACAAGAAATGACAAAGGCGCGACTCATAACGAGCCGCGCCTTTGATAAGTCAAATTAGTTAGTCGCTAATCAAGCACTCTCCCGTCATGTCGGCAGGCTGCTCCAACCCCATAATATGCAGGATAGAGGGAGCCACGTCGGCCAGACGGCCGTCTTTCACCGTTGCGCTATTGTTATTCGTCACGTAGATGAAAGGTACGGGATTCAGTGAGTGAGCGGTATTGGGCGAACCATCGGGGTTGATGGCGTTGTCAGCATTACCATGGTCGGCAATGATGATAGCCTCGTAGTCATTGGCCTTGGCAGCCTCAATGACCTCGCGGACGCAGTTGTCAACAGCCCATACGGCTTTGGCAATAGCGTTGTAGATACCTGTATGGCCTACCATGTCACCATTGGCAAAGTTTACGACAATGAAGTCGTACTTACCCTCATTGATAGCAGCCACCAGCTTATCCTTCACCTCGTAAGCACTCATCTCAGGCTTCAGGTCGTAGGTAGCCACCTTCGGTGAAGGCACCAGGATACGATCCTCGTTCTCGTAAGGAGCCTCACGACCACCATTGAAGAAGAATGTCACGTGAGCGTATTTCTCTGTCTCAGCAGTGTGTAGTTGCTTCTTGCCCTGTTTGGAGAGATACTCACCCAGCGTGTCCTCAACATTCTCCTTTGGGAAGAGAATATGAACGCCTTTGAAGTTTGCATCGTACGGCGTCATGCAATAGTACTGCAGACCTGGGATGGTCTTCATGCCCTGCTCCGGCATATCCTCCTGTGTCAAAGCAACCGTCATCTCCTTAGCACGGTCGTTACGGAAGTTGATGAAGATCACAACGTCACCCTCCTCAATACAGCCGTTAACGCTGGCATTGTGAATTGGTTTGATAAACTCATCGGTAACACCCTCATCGTAGCTCTCCTGCATGGCAGCGACCATATCGGTAGCCTGCTTACCAACGCCATTAACAATCAGGTCGTAACCTTCTTTCACACGCTCCCAACGCTTATCGCGGTCCATGGCGTAGAAACGGCCTACGATAGAGGCGATAGCAGCATCGTTAGCAGCGCAGACATCGCTCACTTGCTGGATAAAACCCTTACCACTCTTGGGGTCAGTATCACGTCCATCCATATAGCAATGAACGAACACCTGATTCTTCAAACCATAAGCCTTACCTATCTCAATGAGTTTGAAGAGGTGATCAAGAGAAGAGTGAACACCGCCATCAGAGGTCAGACCCATCAAATGCAGTTTCTTGTTGTTCTCCTTTGCATATGTATAGGCAGCCTTCACCTGAGGATTCTCCATGATACTTCCGTCCTTGCAGGCACGGTTGATCTTCACCAAATCCTGATACACGATGCGACCAGCACCAATATTGAGGTGGCCCACCTCAGAGTTACCCATCTGCCCATCAGGCAGACCAACATCCTCACCAGAGGCGGCCAACTGTGAGTGAGCAGATGTAGCCGTTAAAAGGTCGAGATACGGAGTGGGTGTATTGAAAATTACGTCACCCTTACCATGCTTACCGATTCCCCATCCATCGAGAATCATCAAAAGTGCTTTCTTTGCCATAATTTTATTACTTTTTTATCTAACTTTCCTAATTCGCGTGCAAAGGTACTACTTTCTTCCGAATTGAGCAAAGTTTTCGCGTACATTATTATAAATAATCAAATGTGCCTGTCGGTGCCGAGCCATTTGCGGATACGTCGGGACAGAGAATTGCAAATATGGCTGAGATTACCATAACGCAGGTTCAGCCACAGTTCCTCGAAAGAGTTTTGAACTTTAATCCAAGGATGATTCCAGGCATTCGCCTTGTAGAGTCGTTCCAAATAGGCTTTATTCTCTACGACATCCTGTGGATGCTTTAAGGGGAAGGTCAGTTCGTGACGCTGCATAGTAAACATACGGCGAATACGATGAGGCGTGGTCTTAAGTTCTGCGGAGAAATGAGTGGAGTCTCCTGTCAGTCCGATGTTATTAATCTGATTCTGTGCAGGCATAATAGCGAGACAGTCGTGCAACAACATATCGGCCCAATAGATGGTTTCGAAGTATTCCTTGCCACTCTGACTGTGGTCTCGGAACATCTGCATCATGTCGCTGCGTAGATTCCTCTCCTTGGCAATAGTTTCTAAGCGTTGCAGCGTCTCAGGATTGTGCATGAAACCGTATGTAGGATCCCATCGTTGGGCTACTCGCCGCCAGGAGGCCCAACCCCAGATACTAAAGGCAGAGGTGAAGAAATAACTGTCCTTGCAATCAGGTGTCACCTCGTCAATATTGAAGCCTGCAATCATATTGATACGCTCGTCAAACTCGTATTTGTCGAGCATCTCCTTGCAGAAAG
>JAGCPK010000093.1 GCA_017965725.1 Prevotella sp. | reverse complement strand
GGTTCTACTGGCTCTCGTTGGTTTCGTTGGGTCAGATCTGTAAGGTTCAAGGAATATTGGTAGTTGCCCCTGAGAGTCAGGTACTATGCAAGTTTCTTCAATCAAGATGAGTTGATATTTTTCTCCGCGTTTTGGTATATGCCGTTCTCCAAAATAATGAGCCTCCTGTGGACTCCACTTTGGGTGGTGTGAATACCCATGATAATCGTTGAGAAACGGCATAACGGAGTCACAGTCGCAAACCCACTCGCCGCTTTGCAACACCGCTAAACTGTCAAGGAAACCTATCTCTTTGTCGCGATATGTTAAACCCCGCTTACCTGTTACGACTACCTCTTTTAAAAGGGTCGCCTTGTCGTCGTCGATCTTTATCCGTTCCGAATGGTTGGTTTGAATGAGGTGATTATTAACCATATAGCGCGGAAGATGGCGTCGATAGTCATTAATGGTATCGAACATATTAACAACGGAAAGTTTCGCTTTGTATTTATCTGTCAACAAATCGTTTAGATAGATGTTCCCTGGAATCTGGGCCATCTGTTGAGGGGCAATTGTGAATCTGCCAGACATATCAGTCAAAATAACTAAAGATGTATCTACTTGGGGCGCATAGACATTGATAACCTGTGTTTTCAAACTAACCTCACGTTTGGTTGTCAGTAATCCGTCCACACCGTCGGTCAACAGATATTCTCCTGATGGCAGTTCTTTGTCCCATACATAATTCCTCCATCCTTGTGTCATCAGCAGCAGGTCGAGAGCAGCAAGGCGGTCATCATTCTGACTGTCAAAATAATAGGTAGGGTTAAAAATATGACCGCGAATCTGCTCTGAAAGGAAGCAATGAGACAGGATGTTCTCGTGTCCTGGCAGGTAGAGGTACGCCTTGTCGAAAATGCTAACAGCGAGTTCAGCCTTGATGGGGTTGCCAGAAGTGTCTGTTACTTGGAGACGTACCTTGCCCTTATCGCGACGGTTGTATTGCTTCTGGTTGGATGTAGCGGTTATGGTAAGTTGCTTTTGAGGGTTGACAAACACCAATCTTTCGGCAACTGGTCGTTCTGCTGCATCAAATAGTGTGATTTCTACTATGCCTTGAAGGCCAAAATACGCTGTCGGAATTTTTACAACCTGCTGTCCTTTAACAGTGCCTCTTGCCGTGCTACATACTATTCCGTTTTGTTTAGCTGTTATTGAGAAGGGGTGCGGAGCATCTTCGGATGAGGAAACTAACAAGGATAATCCTTTTGCATTGTTTTTTGATACACGTAGCGACATTCCTCCACGTTCTATAGTTGGGAATAGAATGGTTCTGCCATCGTCGAGAACTACTTTGTACTCTTTGCCTGATTTCGGAGTAAAAGAGAACCACCCCATGCCATCATGAAGGGTTTTGATCGATCCTATTTTCTTTCCGTCTTCAAGAACCTTTCCAGAGACATCTTCTGGAAATCCGTTCCCGTAAGTAGCTTTAAATGCTACTACTGAGTTGATGCCGTAGATAAGGTGTCCACCTTCTGGAAAAAGATCGAAACGGTGTTTGGAGGAGAGTTTTTGGTCGGCATCATTCTTAATCTCTTGTTTTGAAATAGAATCCATCTGTGTTACACGGTCCACCACATGGATACGGCGGGGACGAATGGCTTTGGTGCTGTCGGAGGAGAATGAAGACATGGTATAGCCTTCCATAAAATATTCACCCTGAGGCCATTCTAATCCTATATATATATGTCCGTTGGCTCGTCCCGAAACCAAAGGGTATTTCTCGCTCCAAACCACGCTGTCAGATGCTGTACGGAATTGAAGGTAGAGTGTGTGGCTGCGGTTTGACGGTGCTAAGGTCTGACTATTTATAAGATATGCCTTAAACCACAAGTCTTCGCCAGTTTCGGCAATCTCTTTGCTTGGCAACAGATATACGAAATCATGAGCCTTGGTGTCGGTTTGCGCTACAATAGGTGTTACGGTATTAATTACCATAAACACTAATAATACCTTTATATATTTCATAATAATATAACGCTTTTGACACACCATCTACTGTTAGAGACTGATGCCGTATTGTTGTTTTACCTCGCTCATCACGAAGGTGCTTTCAATAGAGCCGATATTGTCAATATCTCCCAATTTGTTGAGTACAAACTCTTGATATTGTTTCATGTCCTTCGCGCGTACCTTTAATAAATAGTCATACGCTCCCGAGGTGTTATAACATTCTGTGACTTCTGGGATACGCTGGATTCTTCTTGTAAAGGCATCTGCCATCTCATGGTTGATCTGTTTCAGTTTGACTTTACAAAAGACCAGAAGCCCCTGATCCAGCTTCTCTGGATCGAGCACCGCCACATATTTCTTGATGTAGCCTTTCTTCTCTAGTCTTTTCTGTCGCTCAAATACTGGTGTAGGCGTCAGGTGTACCGCATCGGCTAGTTCTTTTGTAGTCAATTTGGCATTCCTCTGCAATGTTTTCAGTATCTGCAGGTCAGTTTCATCTAATGTATCCATTTTATTCTTCAGTAAAAGTTAAAGAGAAGACTGACATTCTATGACGAGTGTCAGTCTTCTCTATTTTACTACAGCAATGATTAGTTTGCAGGCTGTGCGGGAGCCTCTGTGGCTGGTGCCTCTGCTGCGGGTGCATTCGTGGCAGGAGCCTGAGCAGGCTGCTGACTGGCACCAAATCCAGGCAGGTTGTTAGGATTGGTGGCAGGCACTTCGATGTTCTCCATCACTGAGCCATTGTTTGAGGCTGTGGGAGCGACATAGGCGCAGAACACGCTGACAACGACCATGAAGGCAGCGAGGCCCCATGTCATCTTCTCGATGAAGTCAGTGGTCTTACGGACACCACCGATCTGGTTGTAGCCAGAGAACTGAGAGGCGAGACCGCCACCCTTAGATTCCTGAATGAGCACGATACCAATCATCAGCAGTGCTGCAATCACAATAAGAATTACTAATAATGTGTACATCTTTTTTACTATTATTTGTTATTACTATTTTTTATCAACTTCTCTAAAAAGCGTATTTGGTCTGCAAAGTAAGCATTTTTTTTCGGATAAACCAAACTTAATCGCCGAATAATTTCAAGAGCCTTCGAATATCTGCCCTGTTTTATGTAAATTCTGGCTAATGTTTCGGTAAAATACCCCTCGTCGTTAGCATTTTCATCATTTTCGGGGGTCTCAGGCAGTTGGGGAGTGTATTCGGGCTCCTCATTGAGCATGATACGTCCTTTGTCATTATTTATGAATGAGTCTATCAGACTCTGTCCTTTCATCTCGGGGATGCTGTCGTCTTGCTCATATTCGCCTTCAGTTTCCATCAGATAGGTCACATAGTCGATAGCGGCATCTGCGGGCGTTGGCTTGCGCTTGCCTTTCTTTTTCTCTTGATCGTCGCTGTCCTTAGGCATAGACTCAAGGAAACTGTCGATGAGCGTCATTGTGCGGTTCTCAGAAGTTTCTGATGGGGTGCTGAGCGTAGTGCGCTTGTTGGCACTCGGGCGCAGTTGGTAGTGGGCAGCCTCAATCATCTGGAAGAGCACACGGCGGTCGGTGATATAGATGGCTGCACGACGCAGTTCCTCATCGAAGGTGGGATCGTGGAGCAGGTAGAGGTTTTGGAGCATCAGCAGACGAGCTGTCTGCCAATAGGGATATAGAGCCAGCAGTGAACGCAACTCGTAGAGCGTGTCGCGGTCCATCTGTTCCGGGTGGTTAATGAGTTCTGATATCTCCATAGTTACCATTGTGCTACTGTGGCGTTAAAAATCTGGTCGCAGAGGTCTTTCACCATCTGTGTGACAAGTTCCTCTTGTACGGCATTCAGCGACAGGGTCGTATTATACGACTGCTGGGCCGTGAACTGCTTCTCGAAGTCTTGGTCATGATTCTTCGTGTTGGTGAAGCGCACATTGACGGTGATAGAAAGTTCTGTCTGTGCAGAGTATCCCTCGGATGTCACGGCTTTGTTGCGCTGTTCGTATCTTGTAATCTCACCTTCCAACTTCAGGTCGCCGTTACGTTTGACCTGTGTCAGTTTGGTGTGGTCGGCGAACTGGTCCTTTAACTGATTGTTGAAGATAGGTCCCATTGGTCCCCACACATAGTTGGAACGGATGGGGAAGTCAGCAATCTGAATGGTCTTGATCTTCGAATAGTCGATGCTTGCTCCGTTGAACTTGTAACTGACGGAGCAGGCGCAGAGCAGACAGCAGAAGGCTGCGCAGAGAGATATCCGAAGTTTATTTGTCCAGTCCATATTGCTTGAGTCTTCTGTAGAGGGTGCGGTCACTGATGCCCAGTTTCTGTGCGGCTTTCTTTCGATTACCGTTGTTGAGTTCGAGGGCTTTCTCCAGCATCTGCTTACTGAGGTCGTTGAGGTTGAGGTTCTCAGGCTCTTTCTCGGGCTCGATGTATTCTTCGGCTTCTGCATCTACGAGGGCAGGAGCGATGGGCTGGATGGGTTGAATAGGTTGGATGGGCGCAATCTGGGTGGTAGGCAGTGTCTCTGCCGCTACATGTTTACCACCGTTCTGCACTTCCTCAATCTGTTTTTTCAGGGCTCCCATCTCCCGACGCATGTCGTTCACGTTGCCTCGCAGTTCGAAAAGAATCTTGTAGAGAATCTCCCTTTCGTTTTCAAACGAGTGGTCACCCTCCTTGTGGATAGTAGCCAGTTGGGTGGTCTCCTGATCTTGCGGGATAAACCTCGAGAGGATGTCGGGCGTGATATTGCGTTCGGGTGAGAGGATGCTGATCTGTTCAGTGATGTTCTTCAGTTGGCGCACGTTACCCGGCCATTTGTAGCGCATCAGCATCTGCTTGGCCTGTTCGTCGAGTACCACCCGGTCCATCTTGTATTTCTCAGCCATCTGCAAGGCAAAGAGTCTGAACAGCAGTACGATGTCCTCGCCGCGCTCACGGAGGGGCGGCATCTGGATGGGAATGGAGTTCAGACGGTAGTAGAGGTCTTCGCGGAAACGGCCCTCACTGATGGCCTGACGGATGTTCACGTTGGTAGCAGCCACGATACGTACATCGGTCTTACGTATCTCTGTGCCGCCAACAGGAATGTATTCTCCGCTCTCCAGTACGCGCAGCAGTCGGGCCTGGGTAGCCAGCGGCAATTCACCTACCTCGTCGAGGAACAGCGTACCTTTGTTGGCTACGCCAAAATAACCGGGTGAGTCGTTGATGGCACCAGTAAAAGAACCCTTCACATGTCCGAAGAGTTCCGAATCGATGGTACCTTCAGGGATGCTGCCACAGTTGATGGCGAAATATTTCTCGCGTTTCCTTGGGGAATTGTCGTGAATCACGCGGGGGATGATCTCCTTACCCACACCGCTCTCACCGATGATGAGTACAGAGAGGTCTGTCGGCGCCACCTGGAGGGCGACGTCGAGGGCGTGGTTCAATGCCTCGCAGTTACCTACGATATTGTACCGCTGTTTGATGCTTTGAAGTTCGGAAGTCTTCATTTCGGCTGACAAAATTACACAATTTTTCTGAATTATCTGCAATTTTGGCAGAAATTAACTAGAAATCAGCGTTCTTTCTTATCAAACTTGATGAGAAGGAGGCCGATTGCCGTCCAAATGAGTTCCCTGAGTCTTACCAACAACGCCACGAAGATGCCTGCCTGAGCCGTCATGCTAAGACCTTCTGTTGACATCAGGAAACCGCCCTCGCGACCTCCGAGTTGCAGTGGCATGAAGAAGAGCATGTTGGCGAAGAGGGTGGTGAAGGCGTAGATGAGGATGCACTGTGGGATGGTGACCTCGGGCATGATGACGAGGAGGATGAAATATATCTCGAGGGTGGAGAGCAGACGACAAGAGAGTTCCAACAGTACGGCAGCCACGAAGGTGTGTGGGTTCTGGTTGTGCAGGGCGGCTATCTGGGCATCTACCTCTGCCAGTTTCTCGCGGTTACGCTCCACGAAAGGCTGCGCCCACCGTTTCACCATCGGGAAATGACTCAGTATGTTCATGCCTGTCACTGCGATACCTCTCTTATAGCCGCGTGTAAAGAACCAGATGACCAGTAGGCAGATGGCTGCGATGATGGGCAGGATGATACAGGAGAGCGGTGTCATCTTCTGTGTGAGGATGTAGAGGGGCACGGAGAGCAGCCAGAGCCAGAAGTGACTATAGATATGTGTCATCACAAAGAGGATGACGGATGAGGAAGCCCGTTGGGTGCCGATCTTTGGTGAGAGAGACATGATACGGTAGGGCTCGCCGCCCATCAGTCCGCCAGGTGTGGCGTAGTTGAGTGCAAAGGCAGAGACGGTGATCTTGTAGAGCCACCAGAAGCCCACCTTACACTTACGACACACACCCTGTTCATTGCCAATGCTGTTGATGATGATATACCACGTGGCCGTGTTGAAGATGTAGAGGAATCCCCAGAGCACGAGCACGTTGACAAACCAGTAACCGGCTCGCTGTACGCCCTCCCAAACTTCCTTGTAATTGAGTTGGGAGGCCATCACGATCAGTACAATCAGACCGAAAATGAAAAAGCCGTTCTGGTATTTTTTCTTCATCTGTTATTCAGGCTTCTTGGATATGAAACGTACCTTGTCGCCCTCTTCCTTTTTCTCGTGATAGAGTTTGGGCAGCGGGTTCTTCCTTGGTTCGTCATATTCCGTCCTGTTGCGGAAGATGTCGATGGCAGCGTAGATGGCGTGGCGCAGTGAGGCAGGATCGGCCTCTCCCTTGCCAGCAATGTCGAAGGCGGGTCCGTGGTCAGGTGTGGTGATGACGAAGGGGAAGCCCGTCTTCATCTTCACGCCAAACTCCGTGGCGAGGGTCTTGAAGGGCACATTACCCTGGTCGTCGTACATGGCGAGGATACCATCGAAGTAGTCTTGCTGGTGCTGTCCGAAGAAGTCATCAGCGGTATAGGGTCCGTAGGCCTGAATGCCGTTTTTCTCCAATGCCTCGATGGCAGGCTTAATGATTTCCGTCTCTTCAGTACCTGACTGTGGGTTGAGTGCCAGCACGGCCAGACGGGGATTGTTCACGCGGAAGTCGCGCATCAGCGAGGTATGGAAGAGGGTCGCCTTCTCAACAATCTTCTCCTGTGAGATGCTCTGTGCCACCTCCTTCAGCGGCAGACGGTTGGTGACGAGGGCAATGCGGATATCATCAGCAAACATCACGAGCAGCGAACGGTCTTCTGGGTCTGGTGTGTTGCTGCTGACCATCGGAGCCTGCACGAGCACGTCGTAGAGTCCCAGTTTCAGGTCTTCTTTGGCGCGTTGCAGTGCCTTGCGGGCGGCATCAGCCGACTCAGGGGTAGGGGTACCAAGTTCCACCTTCACCTCATCATCAAACGTCGCCAGCATGTTGAGTTTTCCTTCGCGTGCTTCTTCTGCCTTGGTGATGATGCTGAAGGGTGTCTCCAGTTTCAGGGTGTTGCGGTGGTATGTGGCCACCTTCGGACTACCATATATGATAGGTGTACACAGTTCGAGCATCATCGGATCCTCGAATGTCTTCAGGATAATCTCATAACCGATACCATTAGTATCTCCGTGCGTGATAGCCACGCGAACCTTTCTTTCTTCCATATCGTTCATTTATTCTTTTTTCATTCTTTGCTGCCGTGCTGAGCAGCCCACAGGCGGCGAGGATGTCCTGCCCTCTGCTGGCGCGGATGGTGGTAAATACCCCGTGCGCTGTCAGATAGTCGCGCAGTGCTTCCATACGTTTCTCATCGCTGCCTGGCAGATCCACATCAGGTATCTCGTGGAAGCGGATCAGGTTGACACGACATTCCAGTCCCTGCAGCAGTTTCACGATCTCGCGAGCATGCATCGGGGTGTCGTTGAGACCTCCGAAGCAGATATACTCAAACGAACAGCGTCGCTGGTGCGAGAAGTCGTACTGGCGCAGCAGTCCCACGACCTCTTCTATGCCCATCTGCTTTTCCGCAGGCATGAGTGTTTGGCGCTGCTCGGGGAGGGGAGAGTGCATCGAGATGGCCACGTGGCATTCACTCTCGTTGAGGAAGCGTCTCAGTTTGTTCCTGATACCCACGCTGCTCACCGTGATGCGCCTCGGACTCCACGCCCAACCGTAGTCGGCAGTCAGTATCTCCGTTGCTCTGAGCACAGCGTCGAGGTTGTCCATTGGCTCGCCCTGGCCCATAAACACGATGTTCGTCAGTGTGTCACGCTCTGGCAGGGCATAGATCTGGTTCAGGATGTCCGCAGCGGTGAGGTTACCCTCGAAGCCCTGCTTGCCCGTCTGACAGAAGAGACAGTTCATCTTACAGCCCACCTGACACGACACACAGAGCGTCGCCCTGTCATTGTCTGGGATATAAACCGTCTCCACATATTTGTCGGCTATCCTCACAGGAAACAGATACTTGATGGTACCGTCCTTCGACTTCTGGCAGTCTATGGGCTCCATTGCGCCCACCTCGTATTGTTCCTTCAGCTTCTCACGGTTAGCCTTCGAGATGTTCGTCATCTCGTCGATGCTGCCAACATGCCGCTGGTAGAGCCATTGCGCTATCTGCGAGGCAGTGAACTGAGGCATACCCATCTCCTTCACGGCACTTTTCAGTTCCGCGAGCGTCATTCCCATGAGCACCTTCTTTTCGCTGTCCATCGCCTCTGTCTTGTGTTTCTGGCTGCAAAGTTACACAAAATTGGGCAAAAAACAAAATATTTGTTTCTTTCTTTATTAGTTTTTGGGGCAGGAGGGTAACCTTTGGGTTATTCAGATTATCTGAACACGTTATAGATCATGACTATAGCGAGTAACAATATGTGATTCTATAGAAAAACCTGAGATTCAGTTCATACTTCTGCATGGTGAGCAATGAGTAAAACCGAATCTCAGGCTTATCAAATACAGAGAGGAATCTATTGTTCGCTAGTGAGGTCCTCTATCTGGTCGATGATCTCCTGATACTGGCGCTGGGTCTTGAAGTGGAGGTTGATGCCAGCAATGGCGCCAATGATACCACCGATGCAGCCACCCAGGAAAAGACCATTGTATATGCTGCCTCCATTGATCTGATAGATCTCGTAGAAGAACCATCCCAGCCATAAGATAACAGCGGGAATGCCAAAGAACAACCAGTTGGCTTCGAACTTCTTGGCGCTGGCAACCTTTTGGCGGGCTTCCACAAGACTACGGTTCATCAAACCAGAATCACTGATCTTGCGGGTGTTGTAGAAAGTGGCTCCTGCGCAGATGAGCATAAAGATGCTGGTGACAATCCAGAATAAGATAGAGAGGCCAGACAACTTCACAAAGCACCAGTAGCCGTAAGGTACCATAAATATGCCCAGAGCTATGATGATGTAGTAGCGGCGGGTGATGGTGTTCACTTCATTTCGCATCGAACGGCGCATAAGGCGTTCGTTCACAATCTCCTGCTGGTTGAGTTTATTCTTGAGCGTGGTCATCTGCTGACGCATGTTCTCTAATTCGAAATCGTTTTGCATAATGGGTAAGTTTTTAATCGTTAGACATGTTCTTTAATTGCTCTCTGATTCTGAACAGGCGGACGCTGACGTTCTTGGCGGTGATACCGACGATCTGTCCGATTTCCTCATAAGAAAGGTTCTCGAGCCAGAGCAGGACAATTGCACGGTCGAAGGGTTGCAACTTGGCAATGCGCTTGTGAAGCATATCCACTTGCTTGGTGTCCTCGTCGCGGTCTTCAAAGAGGTTGATGTCCATTGTCAGGCGGACTTCGGAGGAGCGTCGCTTCTTTTTCCTGTCGATAGAGATACAGGTGTTAAGGGCGACGCGATAGATCCACGTCCGGATGTCACTGCGATGCTCGAAGCCTTCGAAACCCTTCCAAAGATTGACTAGTACCTCCTGGAACAGGTCGTTCACCTCGTCGGCATCTTGCGAGAACATGTAGCACACGGTGTAGATGGTGCTCTTGTGTTCTGCAACGGTCTGCGCAAACTGTCTTTCTAATGTTGTCATTGTCTCATCTGTTTTTTGAATCATTTGCCCATTAGACGCCACAAAGTTACAAAAAACTACACGAAAAACAGAAATATTTGAATGATTTCAAAAAAAAGTTGTATCTTTGCACATGATATTATTAACAAAGACAACTCCATGAGAGAGAAGATAGATTGTTTCTTGCCTCAGGGCGATATGATGGTCATGGAAGAGATGGCTGTGCAGTTGCGGAACAGCAAGGCTGTGCAGAACGTCATCACGATGGAAACAAGCCTGATGAGCAGCAATGCACTGATGCAGGTGGCAGAGAATGCGAAGGCCGACTACGTGCTGTTGCTGACGAAGCCCGTGAAGGTGACGTTAGGGCAGGGGGCCCTTGACAGGATGCTCCGTGTGGCCAGCGACTCGAATGCCGTGATGGTGTATACAGATCATATCGAGCGGAAATCACTCGAGGATGGCTTCACCGATGAGAGACACCCAGCCATTGACTACTTCATTGGTAGTATCCGTGATGATTTTGACTTCGGGGCGCTGTGGCTCATCAAGACCTCGTTGCTCCATACCTTTGCCATGCAGGCGGGTGAGCACGACTACCGTTTTGCAGCCCTCTATGCGCTGCGCCTCTTCTTGAGCCGGAAGGGACAGTTATTCCACATCAACGAGTGTCTCTATACGGAGGAGGAGACAGATCTGAGAGCCTCGGGTGTGAAGCAGTTCGACTATGTGAATCCCCGTAACCGTGAAGTGCAGATAGAGATGGAGCATGCCGCCACCGCCCATCTGCAGGCCATCGGTGCGAAGATTGACCCGGGCTTCTACCGTCGGCCTGACTTCAACGAGCAGGACTTCGACATCGAGGCTTCAGTGGTGATTCCCGTCTATAACCGTGAGAAGACCATCCTTGATGCCGTCAACAGTGCGTTGGGGCAGAAGGCCTCCTTCAAATACAATGTCATCGTGGTAGATAACCACTCCACCGACAAGACCACGGAACTGCTCGACAGCATCCATGACGAAAGACTCGTACATGTCATCCCGGAACGTACGGACTTGGGTATTGGCGGTTGCTGGAATGTAGCCATCAATGATGACCGTTGCGGACGCTTTGCCGTGCAACTCGACTCCGACGACCTCTATTCTTCGCCCAAGACTCTGCAGCAGATTGTCGATGCTTTCTACAAGCAGAACGCAGCGATGGTGGTGGGTTCCTACCGGATGTGTGACTTTGAACTGAACACCCTGCCACCAGGACTTATCGACCATAAGGAATGGACAGATGAGAACGGCCCTAACAATGCGTTGCGCATCAACGGACTCGGGGCGCCCCGTGCCTTCTTCACGCCGTTGTTGAGGCAGATACAGTTCCCGAACACCTCGTATGGCGAGGACTATGCACTGGGACTCATCTTCTCACGTCACTACCGTATCGGACGAATCTATACAGAGTTGTATCTCTGTCGCCGTTGGGGTGGCAACAGTGACGCTGCCTTGAGCATCGACAAGATCAATGCCAACAATCTTTATAAAGATCGCCTGCGCACGCTCGAGATCCTGGCCCGTCAGCAGATGAACCAAGGCAAGCAGGAACTGATGACCGACTCGCCCCTACAACGGTTCTTCAACCGTCAGTTGGAGAAGTGGGAGGAAGCCCGACAGCGCTATTTCGATCTGCGTAATGTGAAGACCCGCGAACTGGTAGTGGGCTCGTCGAGCATCCAGGTACAGTGGAACCCTGCCCGCATGATTTCTACGGGGGCAAAGATTGACCAGAAGACAATAGCAGAGCGACCCTGTTTCCTATGTGAACAGAATCGTCCGAAGGAACAGGTGAAGAAAGTCATCGACAACCAATACGAACTGTTGGTGAATCCTTTCCCCATCCTGCCACAGCACTTCACCATTCCCAACGTGAAGCACCAGCCACAACGCATCCTGGAATCGTATAGTGAGATTCACAAACTGTTAGAGGAATATCCTGAGATGATGGTCTTTTATAACGGACCCCTCTGTGGTGCTTCGGCACCTGACCATGCCCACTTCCAGGGTGGCACCAGTGGCATACTGCCCTTACAGAAGGCGTGGAAGCGACTCTCGGGCAACCTTACCAAGATTGTCAGTCTCAACGATAATGAAGACATCTCGCTGATAGAGGACTATCCTTGTACGGCGCTCCTCATCCGCAGTCATTCGCAATATGGTGACGAACAGTTGTTCCGTAGGCTTCACGAGGCGTTGCCCGCTGGGGAACCTGAGCCGATGATGAATATCGTGGCCTGGCGGCGTGAGGACGAGTTCTACAGCGTAATCTTCCCTCGTACGAAGCACCGTCCTGACTGTTTTTTCAAACAAGGTGACGAACAATATATCATCTCTCCGGGAGCCCTTGATATGGCTGGGTTCTTCATCACACCACGTCAGGAGGATTATGAGCGCATCATGCCAGAGATAGCTTTGGGCATCCTCGACGAGATTACTCTCAAGGGCGAGGCCCTCCAACAAGTGCTCGACACGCTGAAAGCCAGCACAGGTAACCTCTCGCCTCTTACTTCTCACCTCTCACATCTAAAGGAGCCTAACGTCACCGTTGGCATCGTCAGTGCTGAGAAGATATCCTTCACTCTCAACCAACCCTATACGGCGAAAGGTGAGACGCTGACGGGAGAGCAACAGGTAGAGTTCTCGGAGGGAGGCATCCTTTGGCGGGGCAACCAGTACCGTGAGTTGACGTTCATCCCACAGTCTGAGGAGGCATCGTTCTCACTCTACGATGTCACCATCGGTGTGAACTTCCACTGGGAGCGCAAGGAGACACAG
>JAGCPK010000092.1 GCA_017965725.1 Prevotella sp. | reverse complement strand
GCGCTCAGGATAAGGCGGGAACTGATTGGGAATCATATGCATCTGAATAAGCGCGGCGGTGGACATCTCTCTCTCGAAGACGGCTTTCTCGGCCGTCGTGCTCTTCACCTCTTCCACATAGGCCGTCAGCGAGGTCTGCATCACCCCGAAGGCGTCATGCAGTATCCGGAGCTCGTCGATGCTCTTATCATCGGGCAGGGGCGACGAGAAGTTTCCCCTCGACACCTCCTCGGCAGATTGGGCAAAGGCGTGCAGTGGCCTGACGGTACGATGGATGGTCAGACGGCTCACCAGATAGATGAGTAACAGCCCTATCAGCACGATAGCCCCCAGCACGAGGCTCATATGTACACCTATTGACAACTGCACCCACTGAGGCACCACGACGCCCACCATCCAGTCGGTATGCTCGAGTGGTGCGTAGAATATCTTCACCGTCGTACCGTCCACCTTCGTCTTGGCAATGCCGGGCTTGCCTGCCTTCATATCTCTGATCATGCGCTGGCCTACGGTGTCGGGCTGGGTGCCAAACTGCGGGAACAGATTGTCGTTGAGGATGCGTGAGGAGTCGGGATGGGAGAAGAACTCGCCCTCGCGGCTCACGATAAAGCTGTACGACCACAGGTCTTTCTCATTCCTGCTCTCCCTGCCGATCTTCGTGATACCCCTCTTGTTCATGCTCTCATCTTTCCATTTAAGCCATCGATGGAGATGGAACAAGTCGATGTCGGCACCAAACACACCGGCGGGGCGCCCTGCCTGGTCGCGAATGGGCACAATAAACGAGCAGAGTCGCAGCGTGGTGTCTGAAACGCCGATGTAGGGCTCCGACCAGAAGCCGTTCTTATCCATAATACCTTTCTTATACCACTTGCGCTGCAGATAGTCCTGCTGTTGCGAACCGATGCGCTGCTTCACGATGGTCTTGCCCTCCCAATAGACATTGGCACAGAACCAGTGACCCTCGCCAGCGAAGAAACCAGGCTCGAAGGCTGCGAAATAGGCACGGACACCCGTGTTCTGACGAAGGTTGCGCTCCAGTGTCTCAAAGACCTCCTCAGGCGAACCCAAGTGGCGCTCCACCTCGACAGCATCGTTGAGCGATGCCACCTCCACGCTTCTCAGCTCCTTCTCTATCGACTTCTTGCTGGTCTCCATCACCACCTGGTAATGGGCCTCGCTCACCTCTTCCGTCATGCGCAGCGTCTGCACAACGATACCTACCACCATCAGCCCCATCATGATCAGCACAATGAAAATCAGCCTGCGGGAGAGGCGCCTTGAGAATGATTGGTACGATTTTGCCATATCCTAGTGCAAATTCACTTTATTCTATATAGGGTGCAAAGGCACGGTCGTAGTCTTCGCTGCCGGAGAGTCGGCCATTGACGATGCATACCAACTCTGCCTGTGCCCTGAAACAGAGCCGGTCGTCAGAGGCACGGGAGATGTCGTGGTGGAAGACGTATTTGATGCCTTCTTTCGTCAGTCTGAGCCGCGACACAAACTCATCATCCGGTCTCAGGGGTGTCTTAAACTGCATGGTCATACGGGCCAATACGGCATCCACGCCCTTCTCGTGCATCTCTGCGAAACTCAGTCCGCACTGCTGTAGAAACAGGTGTCGGGTATGCTCACAATAGTGCAGATAGTTGGCATTGTTGACGATGCCCTCGATGTCGCACTCATAGTCGCGCACCTGCATCCGGGTCTCAAAAATATACTTCTTTTCCATATTCAGGTGCAAAGATACGATTTATTTGGCAAATTGCAAAATAATTTAGTTTAGAGTTTACATCATCAAATGAATCATCCCCCCTGCCAGGGGCTTCACCACCCCCTTCATTTCCAATTGAAAGAGCAAGGCCGTCAACTGTCCGATGGGAATACCGGTTTTCACGCTGAGGATATTCAGTTGCAGGTCGTTGGTCTGTTTGAGCAGTTCCACAATAGCACTCGCCTCAGGCGAGAGCTCCACGAACAGACTGCGCTCTATACCCTCGGCACGGGCCTGTCGTCGCAGCGCCTCATCCTCCCAGCCCATGGCTTTGACAAAATCCTCGGCACAGGTAATCAGCCCTGCCCCATTGTCGCGTATCAGGTTGTTACACCCCTCGCTATAGGGCATGCCGACGGCCCCAGGAAAGGCAAACACAGCCCGATCGTAACTCTGGGCAATCTCGGCCGTGATGAGCCCTCCACCCTTAGACTTACTTTCGATCACGATACAGGCGTCCGACATACCTGCCACAATACGATTGCGACGTACGAAGTTGGGCTTATCGGCGTTGGTCTGAGACATAAACTCGGTCAATAGTCCACCGTGATTCAGCATCTCAGCAGCCGTAGTCCGATGGGGATAGGGATAAATCTGGTCGAGTCCGTGAGCCACTACAGCTACCGTAGGATAACCTTGAGCCAACGCCTCGCGGTGGGCATTGATATCGATACCGTAGGCTAAACCACTGACAATGAGCACCTCGGGGCATCGCATGTGTAGGTCGGCCATAAAACGGTGAATCAGATCCACGCCATACTGTGTACATTGCCGGGTGCCAACAACACAAATGACCTTCGCCTGATTCAAGTCGGCATTTCCTTTATAATACAAGACAATCGGAGCGTCAGCACACTCCGTGAGTCGTTGGGGGTAATCATCGTCTAATGGCGTCATGGCCCGGATCTGGTGCTCTTGCATGAACTTCAGTTCAAACTCTGCCCGTTTCATCGCATCACTCCAGTCTTTCAGCGCTTCAACAAGACGGGGCGAAGCATCGCTGACCACATCCCCAATCTCATTCCTGTGCTCATAAATCCTCTGCGCACTTCCTACGGCCTTATACAACTCCAGTGCCTGCTGGAAATTAAAATTCATCAGCCGCGTCAACGCCATCGCATAAAATATTTCCTCGTTCATACCTATTCACTCCTTTTTAAATACTCGTAGCCAAAGCGACAGCGGAGGCAGTCGCGCTTATCGCAATATTCCCTTTTCAACTGGATGAGCGCCTGGGAGTCACCGGCCGTCTCAACGGGCAGGCCCACCTGCTGCCACATACGCGTGATAAAATTGTTCTCTGCCTTCAACTGCTCCAGGAAGTCGAAAGCCTTGTCACACAACACCTCTTTGCCCTGATGCCTTCCCACAGCAAAAAGCATCGGCACAGCCGTGTTGATCATCAACAGGTTTAGCGAACCGTAAGAAAGGTGTTTCTCATTCTTCGAACTCGTCGAGCCGAAGGTGTAGTGCGTCTCCCAATACGGCGTGACATGCGAACTGAACAGATGCTTC
>JAGCPK010000091.1 GCA_017965725.1 Prevotella sp. | reverse complement strand
GTGGCACCGAGTGAGATTACTTTATCCACCAACTGCATTGGATAACGGTGGGGTAGAAGTTCGCGAATTTTGTTGACATCCATCACCGGTTCCTCGTTGGGATCGTAGAAAGGTGCCTGAATCTCGTGTTTGCGAATTTCCTTTCGCATCTGTCGTGCAAACTTATTATTGATGGTATGTCCAGGACGTGTTGCGATAATACGACCCTTAATAGGTTTCCCAATAAGTGCCATATCGCCAATGATGTCAAGCAGTTTATGCCGTGTACACTCGTTTTCCCATACCAGCGGTTTATGCTGAATGTAGCCGAGATCGGCAGCATTGCGATGTTCAACGTGTAGCATATCTGCTAACATGTCGAGACGCTCCTGTGTGGTCTGGCGCTCGTATATCACGATAGCATTATCCAGGTCACCACCTTTAATGAGGTTCGCCTGTAGCAATGGCTCAATATCACGCACAAAGACGAAGGTGCGAGCAGGGGCAATTTCAGTTGGGAAGTCCTCTACCTTGTTGACAGTGGCAAACTGCGAGTTGATAAACTTTGACTCAAACGAGCACATGACGGTGAGTGAGAATTCATCGTCGGGCAGGATTGTGATACATGAACCCGTCTTTTCGTCCTTAACTTCTATCTTTTTGCGGATGATATACCAATCTTTGGGTGCATTCTGCTCTTCAATACCAATTTCATTGATTTTCTCAACATACTGGATGGCAGAACCATCGAGTATGGGAAATTCTGGGCCGTTTACCTGAATCAGACAGTTATCGACTCCTGAGGCATAGAGTGCAGCCAAACCGTGCTCTACCGTTGAAACCCTGGCTTCACCCTTGCCCAACACTGTACCACGTTGTGTGTCCACTACATTCTCTGCAATGGCGTCAATCACGGGTTCACCTTCCATGTCGATACGTTGGATCTTGTAGCCAGTATTCTCTTGAGCAGGATTGAACGTCACCGTCAGATTCAGGCCTGTATGCAATCCCTTGCCAAACAAGGAGAAACTGCCTTTCAAAGTTTTCTGCTTCATATCTTAGTCTTTCTTTTTAAGTTCTTCTATTTCACGTTGCAGAGCGGCTATCTGCCGATACATATCGGGTAACTTTGCGTCGATGGCTCTTGCCTTGAAATACATCTTTGGATTCACGGCAGGCGAACCAATCAACTGCTCACCATCGCCCTTGGTATTGCTGATGACACCACACTGGGCTCCCACAAAGGTCTTGTCTGCCACATGGATATGTCCGGCAAAACCAGCCTGACCTCCTACCATGCACCAGGCCCCTACCTTTGTACTACCAGCCATGCCTACCTGTGCCGACATGACAGTGTTCTCACCAATCTCACAGTTGTGGGCCACTTGAATCAGGTTATCGAGTTTCACACCCTTGTGGATGATAGTCTGTCCCATCGTCGAACGGTCGATACAGGTGTTAGCACCAATCTCGACATTGTCCTCAATCACCACGATACCAATCTGTGGAATCTTGTCATAGCCCTCTGTGTTGGGTGCAAAGCCAAAACCGTCAGCACCTATTACTGAACCCGCGTGTATTGTCACGTTATTTCCCAATTGACATCCTTGGTAGATGGTCACATTGGGATAAATGGTACATTTATTACCGATGTTAACAGCGTCACCAATGACCGTATGGGGATAAATCTGGGTATCATTGCCAATCACCACTCCGTCGCCAATCACTGCGTAGGCACCGATATATACATTCTCGCCAACCGTGGCTTTCTCCGAGATAGAGGCCGTAGGGGCTATCCCAGTCTTTCTGGGGGTCATTGAATCATAGAACTGTAGCAACTTGGCCACACTCTCATAGGCATTCTTAACACGGATAAGGGTGGCAGACACAGGTTTTTCCAGCTCCACATCTTCGTTGATAAGAACAACGCTCGACTGTGTATCATATAGATAATGAGTGTATTTCGGATTTGAAAGGAAAGAAATGGCACCCGGCTTTCCCTCTTCGATTTTCGCAAACGTGTTGATGGTCGCATTCTCATTGCCTTCCACCCGTCCACCGATCAAGTCGGCTATTTGCTTGGCTGTAAATTCCATATCTCCGTAATATTTGTCACTATTTGTGTGCAAAGTTAGCAAAAATTATTCGAAACGTTGATAACAGAGGTAATATTTTCTTATTTTTTTAGAAAGTAATTGAACATTTAGCAATTCCGATGCCTCGGAAATGTCACGAATCGTACCATCTTTGTAAAGTATTGCGATACTATCGTCATCCACATTATACATATCTTTAGAGATGGTATTCTGACTTATCATATAGTCTGCATCTTCGTAGGCGATGCCCATATTCTGTGAGATATTCCTTTTCAGTGCCTCGATACGCTCCTTCGGTATGGGTTCTTCATGTACTTCGACCTTAAATATCCTACGGTCAAGCATATCGGTGGCCAATGTCGAAAGAATCTTGTCATCGTGGTGCTTCCATGCCTTCATCGCGCTCCAGATGTCTGAGTCGTCGAGTTCACCGTAATAGGAAAGAGCCTCGGGATGTTGGGCAAACCATTCCGCATCTACTTCGTTACTTAGAAAATAGTTTAGGGCAGGGGAAGCAAATACCTCCTGTCCCTTACGTATCAGATCCTTGGCACGGTTAAGCATGTTTACCAACACTTTCTCGTAGGCTACACAAGTGCGATGCAAATACACCTGCCAATACATCAACCTTCGGGTAGTGAGGTAGTTTTCAAGGGAATAAATTCCTTTATGTTCCACAACAAGCGAATCGTCTATCACGTTCAGCATCTTGATGATACGCGCACTTCCTATATTACCTTCCGTTACCCCGGTATAAAACGAATCACGTCGCAGATAATCGAGACGGTCCATATCTAGTTGATTCGAAATTAACTGATGTAGGAAGTTTTTGGGATAGTCTCCCTTGAAGATGCTGATGGCGAGATTCAGTTGCCCGTTAAAGCATTTGTTGATTTCTTCCATCATCAACAACGAAATGTCCTCGTGCGAGATACCATGTATCAGCGTGTCTTCCAGCACATGTGAGAACGGACCATGTCCGATGTCGTGCATCAGGATGGCTGCCTCCACCGCCTCAGCCTCTGAGTCGAAGATGAAGTTACCTTTCTCCTGCAGTGAGCGCACCGCCTCCGTCATCAGGTGAAAGGCCCCCAACGAGTGTTGGAATCGCGTATGTCTGGCTCCAGGATAGACAACCGAAGCCAATCCCAACTGGTTGATTCTGTTCAGGCGCTGAAACAAAGGGTGCTCTACAATGCCGTAGAGCAGTCCTCGAGGTATCTTGATAAACCCGAATACCGGGTCGTTGATGATCTTTGGGTTATTCATATATACCTTTCTTTTTTATTCGACAAAGGTAAGCATATTTCTCGAAACAAACAAAAAAATGAAAGATTATCCAAATAAATTTGGTGTTCTATTGGAATTAGACTATCTTTGCGGCGGATTTAAAAACAATAGAACGATGAAGAAGCTTTTATTACTATTATTATTGTCGTGTTGTACCTATGGGGCGTACGCCGTGGAATTGAAGGGAAAGTATATATCCCAGAGTGGGGAATTGCTGTTCATATTCACGGGTGACAGTTTATATATTGACATCGCTCAGAGTCAACGTAATATTTCCGCGTTCAAGTTGGTTAAGAAATCAGAAGACAAGAAGACCACTGCTTATGATGCTTACGAGAGTTATATGGAAAATGGTCGTATCACATACCGGGAAGTGCTTATCCGAGTCAGCAGATTAAAGCACAAGAAATATATGCTCGAGTACTTTGGTAAAGACAAAGACCGAGATTATAATTCAAATGAAAGATATACGATTCGGTTGGTTGATGAATAAAACAGGTTGCCCCTGTATTTATCAGCCCTGAATCTTTTTCAGTTCCTCTGCCATCTGCTGCTGAAGTTCTTTGGCTTTCTGGGCAGCTACTTCTGCGAAATCATCACCAGAAGAGGCATAAATAATTCCACGAGAAGAGTTGACGAGGAGACCACAATCCTTGTTCATGCCGTATTTGCATACTTCTTCTAAAGAACCGCCCTGAGCACCTACGCCAGGTACCAAGAGGAAGTGGTTGGGAGCAACCTTGCGGATGTCCTCGAACATCTGGCCTTGTGTGGCACCGACGACGTACATCATATTGTCTTCGTTGCCCCATTGCTGGCTCTGCTTCAATACTTTCTCAAACAAGCGCTCGCCCTGGGCATCCTCAATAAGTTGGAAATCGTGTGAACCCTTATTGGAGGTCAGAGCCAGCAGGATGACCCACTTGTCGTCATAGCCGAGGAAAGGCGTCACCGAGTCTTCTCCCATATAGGGAGCAACGGTGAGGGCATCGACATCGTACTGCTCGAAGAAGGTCTTGGCATACATCTTAGAGGTGTTACCAATATCACCGCGCTTGGCATCGGCAATGATGAAGTGGTTGGGATATTCCTCCTTCAGGTAATCGATGGTGGCCTCGAAAGCCAGCATGCCGTCGATACCATAGGCCTCGTAGAAGGCGAGGTTTGGTTTGTAGGCCACACAATAGGGTGCTGTGGCATCGATGATGAGGGCATTGAACTCACAGAGTGCACGGAAGATATAATCGTCCCCGTCGTGCGCCTTTGCTTCATCGATGATACACTGGGGAATCTTATTGATATCTGTATCGAGACCGACACACAAGAAACTCTGTTTCTCTCGGATTTGCTGTGTTAACTCTTCTCTTGTCATATTCTGTGGTAATCTGTGGCTTATAATTCTGTTTCTTTCATGCGTTCAGCGTTCTCGGCTACTGTCAGGGCATCGATCATGGCTTGAATGTCTCCACCGAGGAAACCTTGTAGGTCGTGGGTGGTGTAGCCGATGCGGTGGTCGGTGACACGGCCCTGCGGGAAATTGTAGGTACGGATCTTCGCTGAGCGATCGCCTGTCGAGACTAGGCTCTTACGGCGCGAGGCGATGTCGTCCATATACTTCTGGTGTTCCTTATCATAAATAAAGGTATAGAGGCGTGAGAGGGCACGCTCCTTGTTCTTGGGCTGGTCACGCGTCTCGGTACACTCAATCAGAATTTCCTCT
>JAGCPK010000090.1 GCA_017965725.1 Prevotella sp. | reverse complement strand
CTCCCAGGTATTCTTTGCTACTGTCCAAACATTCTTACGGGCTCCAAAGTAGCCACGGGTAAGTTTCAAAATTCTCTTACGCTTTGCTCTTGATGCAACGTGATTTACACTTCTTGGCATAGTTTTCTTACTTTAAAATGTTAGACAATAGGGTTAGCGGAGACACAGCAGATCACGAACCTGCTTCATGTTTGAAGGGTCAACGATGGCAGTGTGCACAAGATTGCGCTTCTGCTTCTTGGTCTTCTTTGTCAGAATGTGGCTGTGGTAAGCATGATTTCTCTTAACCTTACCTGTACCGGTGAATGAGAATCTCTTCTTGGCACCGGAATTTGTCTTTACTTTTGGCATTGTTTTAAAAATTAAATTGTTATTATTAACCGACGACAACGCATATACCGGGCGCGCCGTCTTCTTTTTTACCTTCTTATTCTTCCGCCTCGGTCAGTTTCTTCAGCGCATCAGCACTGATCTTGGCGTTGGCGAGGAGACCACCGTTGGCAGGTGTCTCTGCATTGGGCTCAGCCTCCTGTTTCTGCTGCTGTTTCTTAGCCTCTTTAGCCTCAGCCTCCGCAGCCTCACGGTCACGGGCTTGCTGACTCTTCTTTTTCTCACCAGCCTTCTTAGGAGCCAGATAGAGGAACATCTTCTTACCTTCGAGTGAGGGCATACCCTCTACCTTGCCCACTTCCTCCAAATCGTTGGCAAAACGCAGGAGGAGAACCTCGCCTTGTTCCTTGAACAGGATAGAACGTCCACGGAAGAACACATAGGCTCTTACCTTATTGCCTTCGCTGAGGAACTCCTTGGCGTGCTTGAGTTTAAACTGATAGTCGTGCTCGTCGGTCTGGGGTCCGAAGCGGATTTCCTTCACCTCCACCTTAACTTGCTTGGCCTTCATTTCCTTCTGGCGCTTTTTCTGCTGGTAGAGGAACTTAGAGTAGTCGATGAGACGACAAACTGGCGGGTTGGCATTGGGTGAAATCTCTACGAGATCTACGCCCTGGTCGTGGGCCATATTGAGTGCATCACGGGTAGGAACAACGGTGCTGCCATTGTCACCGACGATGCGAACTTCACGCACTCGTATCTGCTCATTGATACGGTACTGATTCTTCAATTTGTCATTCTTCATCCACTGTTTTTTAGAAAATCGGGTGCAAAGGTACTAACTTTCAGCGAATTAACCAAATTTTTCAGCAATTATTTTACTAAAAGTCTTTTGTCATCTCTGCAACGCGGGCATTCACCTCGTCAATGAACTCCTGGATGGTCTTCACACTCTGCTCTCCACCACCCTGTGGGCGAACGGCCACAGTGCCGTCAGCCTGTTCCTTCTCACCGACAATCACCATATACGGAATACGCTTCAGCTCGTTGTCGCGGATCTTACGGCCCAACTTTTCGTTGCGCAGGTCGATAGTAGCACGCACGCCACCGAGGTCGAACTTCTTGGCCACCTCCTGAGCATAGTCGTTGTACTTCTCCGACAACGGCAGGATAGCCACCTGGTCGGGGGTGAGCCAGAGGGGGAAGTGTCCGCTGGTGTGCTCGATGAGCACGGCGCAAAAACGCTCCATACTTCCGAAGGGCGCACGGTGAATCATCACAGGTGTCTTCTTCGTATTGTCCTCATCAGTATATTCGAGTTCGAAACGCTTTGGCAAGTTGTAATCTACCTGAATGGTACCCAACTGCCAACGACGACCGATAGCATCCTTGATCATGAAATCGAGTTTCGGGCCATAGAAAGCAGCCTCGCCGTATTCCACCTTGGCGGGCAGACCCTTCTCCTGACAAGCCTCCACGATAGCCTTCTCAGCCAGTGCCCAGTCCTCGTCGGTACCTACGTATTTATCGTGGTCGTTAGGATCGCGCAACGAGATCTGTGCCTCGAAGTTGAAACCAAAGGCAGAGAGCACGATGCCGATAATATCCATCACATTCAAGAACTCCTGCTTTACCTGGTCGGGACGACAGAAGAGGTGGGCATCGTCCTGAGTAAACGAACGGACGCGGGTCAAGCCGTGCAACTCACCGCTCTGCTCATAACGGTACACCGTACCGAACTCGGCAATACGCAGGGGTAGGTCACGATATGAACGGGGCTTCCAAGCGAAGATCTCGCAGTGATGAGGACAGTTCATGGGCTTCAGCATGTACTCTTCATCCTCCTCGGGGGTATGGATGGGTTGGAACGAATCCTTGCCATAGTGGGCATAGTGACCAGAGGTGACATAAAGATTCTTTGAGCCAATGTGAGGTGTTATAACTTCCTGATATCCAAAGCGCTTCTGAACCTTACGCAAGTGATCCTGCAGGCGTAGACGGAGTTCTGTTCCCTTCGGCAACCAGATGGGCAGACCCTTTCCAACCTTGTCCGAGAACATGAAGAGTTCCATCTCCTTGCCGATCTTACGGTGGTCGCGCTTCTTAGCCTCCTCCAGCATCACAAGATACTCATCGAGCATCTTCTTCTTCGGGAAGGAGATACCATACAGACGCTGCATCTGTTCACGACTTGCATCACCACGCCAGAAAGCACCTGCTACGCTGGTCAACTTCACGGCCTTAATCTCACCGGTATCCACGAGGTGCGGACCTTTACAGAGATCAGTGAAATTACCTTGAGTATATGTGGTGATAGAACCGTCTTCGAGATCCTGGTCGATATGTTCACACTTGTAGGTCTGGCCGTCGGCAGCAAACTGCTTCAAAGCCTCAGCCTTCGGCACCTCACGACGGACAACCGGCTCTTTCTTACCAGCCAATTCCTTCATCTTTTCCTCAATCTTGGGGAAGTCGCTCTCCTTGATACTCTCGCCGTCCTTCAGCAATACATCATAGAAGAAGCCATTCTCGACAGCAGGTCCAAAACCGAACTGGATGCCAGGATACAATTCCTGCAGAGCCTCAGCCAACAGGTGGGCAGACGTGTGCCAGAAGGTGTGCTTACCCTGCTCGTCGTCAAACTTATAGAGTTCTATCTTAGCGTCCTCATTGATGGGACGGTTCAACTCTACGGTCTCACCGTTTACACCGCAGCTAATCACGCTGCGTGCGAGAGCCGGAGAGATGCTCTCTGCAATCTGAAAGCCAGTTACACCCTGTTCATACGAGCGAACAGATCCGTCTGGAAACGTAATGTTAATCATACCTTATTATTATAAATTCGAATTTCGGCTGCGAAATTACTACTTTTTTTTGATATAAGCGAAAGATTCCGCGAAAAAATCATTTTTCGTAATAATCTGTTCATGATTTCAGTTAAGCCATCCTCAAGTCATTTTTATGTCCCTATTCCAGATGAGACTTTACCCCAGCGACTCAAACATTAGTAACGGTAGGAAAAACCAAGAGTGACGGCACGGTTGTCATAAGGACTACCCATTAGAGAAGATGCCATCCGCGGTGAGCCAGCTAAGTCGTGGAAGTCGGCACTAAGTGTGCAATGGCGCCCCAGATCCTTGCTTATCTTAACAGATGCATATAGGTGGGCAGGCGTTTCGACCAGTAAGTCCTGACGACTGTTATATAACAGGCAGGAACTGATGCGCAGGCCACCATCCAACAGTAGCGTTGACAGCAGACGGAGGTTAAAGAAATTATCGTGTTTGTCGATACCGTAGTCAGGCCCGCTGACATACCCGTGGTAATAATCGGCCCCAGCCGTCAACCGCAGGCACTCTTTGCGCCATGTCAACGACGTCCTTACGCCTGTATATTGCTCGTCGGCTACAGGACTATTTTTCCCCCACGTGTGCAGTGCACCGCCGTTTACCACAAGATCTGCCTGTTGGTAGGTATAGCGTGCCTCCGCATTATAAACCATACAGGTTGGGATATCTGTCTTATACGACCTGCGCTGTATGTCTTCATCATAATTATAGAAACTGTAAATGAGTGGCGTGATATAATCGTGGCTGAATAGTCCTTGTATGAAGTGCCTCCCTGCCCTATAGCCCACGCTGGCCAGATAACTGTGTTCCATACGTTTGCCATTCCAAAGTGAAGTGTCATCAGTGTTGTAGGTTCGATGCCAGTAGTTGATTATCCTGAGACGATCGCCAAGTGTCAGCACCCACGGTCCTTTGGTATAGTCAAACTGTAGGTAGGGGTCATTGTACACGATCTGCTGACGGTCATAACCTACTGTCCACATATTGTAGTAGTCAATCTCCCATCCTGCTAGAATATTAAGGTCTTGGTTCAGACAGGGGATGTTAGTCTCTGCAAAGAAGTAGGTATAATTATCTCGTTGTTTGGATTCTTCAATGGTCGCATTCAGATAGTCTGCACCAAACTCAGCAAACACTGTCGCTCCTTGGTCATTCAATGTGTGCGTATAACTTACCACACCGCCCCAATAACGTTGCAGTTCCGGCATCGTCACGACAGACTCCTTTGAAATCTCCATCTTGTATTTACTATCCAGAAAGTTCTGAAACAGTTTTATCTTCAGGTTGTCATTTTCACTGATATTCCAATCCAAATTCAGGTGTACATTCTCTATGCCCTGACGTAAGGAAAACCCGCCGAAGTCAGTGAATGTGCCCTTGGCATATTTTAAATTTGTCAGCGCATAGCCCCTGACGGTGACGTTGCCAGTTTTTTTGACAATGTCAGCGTATGCTTTGCCGTTGCCTTGCGTACTGCCTTCCAACAACAGTTTACCAGAAGCGGAGCCGTCCACCTGTTCTTTGAGGTAGATGTCAATAGTGCCACCACGACCAGCACCCCCTATAGTCACTGACGTCGACAAGTAAATCTCGATGGTATTGATTTCACTAGCTTTCAAGGCTTCCAGTACCGTCTCATCATCCATCGCTAGCACAACATTATCTACTCTTATCTCATAGTCCGCGTTGAGTCGCCTACCATTGTCCGACAACAACTCAGGGCAAGTCTGCAACACATCCATCAGTGTCATCTCCTTGTCGGGCTTCAGGGCTTCCACGTTTATCACATAACGGTCGCCTTTGTGGTCAATGATTTCCTGTTCTACTTGTGCTGACATGTTGATAGAAAACAACACTGCACAAAGTACCCATGTTACGACTCTTTTCATCATAACTATATATATCGTTTTATCTGTAGTGCCCTTTATAAATTCTATATTTTTAGTTCCACGAAATATAGTCCTTCATACTTATCTAAATACAACCTTGCTACGGCATACTTCGACGGGATCAACAATATCAGGCGATGTCTTCATGATACGGACACAGTATTCTCCCTCGGCAACCTGTTCCCGATAGAAACTGAGTTGGTCGCTCTGATGGGCCTCGGCCACGTAGGCAATCTCGAAACGTTTGATCTGATGCTCACGATACCAGTCGAGATCCCAGAGGTCGAGCACATGCTCAATATATTTCACAGAGTTGATATGGCCGTTGATATCGACATCATTATACTGCATATCGATGGTACGCACAAACTCTGCATTGTCGGACATCTTCACGCGACCGCCCTTGTCAATGGGACATTCCTTATCCTTTACAATCCAATTGTTGATAGCGCCGTTGTCAATGGAGAAGATATCCGTGGGCTGACGGCTCTCCGTGTCAATCATCGCCCAGATACTGCGGCCATAGCCATATACACGTTCCAACGAATTTCCGAATTCGTCGGTTTCTGTACCTACCACCCGGAAATTACGACTGGTAAAATAGCGCATGGCACTCTCCACCCATGTCTCCACATTAAACTTGGTGTACATCTGGGGCATTTCGTCCATCTCGATAGCAAGGCGCGAGAGCACCCAACTGCGCTGGATGGTGAGCAGATATTTCATGCCGAAGCCGCGATCGGTGGAATGGAAATCGGCTGCATTGAGCATGTGATTGCCAAGATGGCCCATGAAGAGCCGTTGCGTGAAGTCGCAATGGAACGGCTCGGCCATAAAAGGATATATTCCTACTTTATCCACGATGTTCCTCCCGCTCCTCTAAGAACTCGCTGACCTGCTCCTGCATGCCACGGGTAACAGCAATACGGCCTGAACGCGTATATTGAAGTACACAGCCAAAAGCATCGAGCGCACGGAACAAATCTATAATGCCTTCTGTGATACCGTGCTTCATGACAATAGTATAGGTGGGGTTCACCTCGATGATATGCGCATCGAAACGACGGATAGTACGGGATATTTCCGGATTTTCCAGAAGTTTGTCTGTAGCAAGTTTATATAGACCTGACTCACGGATAAACAATTGGTCGTCTGTGAAATAGTTGGCTTTCACCACATCAATCTTCTTCTCTATCTGACGGACAATCTTCACAATCTGATCTTCGTCGCTACTCCATGCGGTGATAGTGTATTTATGCACACCAGGAATACTTGATGCCGACACATTCAGACTCTCGATATTCACCTGACGACGGGTAAACACAGCCGTCACCTGATTCAGAATACCAGCCACATTCTCTGAATAGACTAATAAGGTATAGAGTTTTCTTTCTTCTTTTTTCATAACCTTAAATCTCTAACATCATTTTATCGACATCCATGCCTGGAGGAGTCATTGGCAACACGTTATCCTCCTCCTTGATAGCGCACTCAAGGATAAACGGGCCATCAGATACGAGCATCTTCTCAACAGCAGCAGCCAGATCCTTTCGATCTGTCACAACAGCATATGGAATACCATAACCCTGGGCAATATGACTGTAGTCAGGATTCATCATTTTGGTAAACGACTTACGACGCAACCAAAACATATCCTGCCACTGACGCACATTACCCAGATAATGGTTGTTCATCACAATCATCTTGACAGGTGCTTTCTGCTCCATGATAGTACCGAGTTCCTCGATACACATCTGGAATCCTCCGTCGCCCATAAAGCAGCAGACAGTACGTTCTGGAGCGGCAAAGGTAGCACCGATGGCTGCAGGCATTCCATAGCCCATCGTACCAAGACCACCACTAGTGCAGATGCTGCGCTTATGATGATATTTGAAGTATCTGGTGGCAAAAAGTTGGTTCTGACCTACGTCCGTCACGAGGATAGCATCATCGGGTGCTTGTTCTGCCACAGTATTCACGACCTCACCCATCAACAGCGGACCCTCTTTGGGATGGATGGCAGGTTCAATCACCTTCACACGCTCCTGCTCATCCAGAGGCTTAAACGAATCGCGCCACTCCTGATGATGATTTTCCTTTAGCAGAGCCGTGATGGCGGGGAGTGACTCCTTGCAGTCAGCTACCACAGCCACATCGGTCTTCACATTCTTATCTATCTCACTACGGTCAATATCGAGGTGGATAATCTTTGCTTGCTTGGCGTAGGTCTTCAGATTACCAGTCACACGGTCGCTGAAACGCATACCGATGGCGATAAGCACGTCGCACTCCTGTTCTTTCAGATTTACAGCATAATTACCATGCATGCCTAGCATTCCTACATTAAGAGGATGATTGGATGGCAGCGCTGAGAGTCCTAGCATCGTACGTCCTGCAGGAATATCGGCTTTCTCGAGGAAAGCCTTCAACTCATTCTGGGCATTACCCAGTTCCACACCTTGTCCCACAAGCGCCAATGGTTTCTTGGCATTATTGATCAACTCGGCAGCCTGACAGACAGCCTCTTTCTCAAGTTTGGGATAAGGAACATAAGAACGGACAAAATCAACTTTCTGCGGATTATACTCTATTTCCTCAACCTGTGCGTTCTTCGCAAAGTCGAGTACCACAGGACCTGGGCGACCCGTACGGGCGATATAGAAAGCACGGCTCACTGCCCACGCAACATCCTCTGCACGACGGATCTGATAACTCCATTTGGAAATAGGCTGAGAAACGCCCACAAGGTCAACCTCCTGAAATGCATCTGTACCCAAGGCTGAGATGGGCACCTGTCCTGCGATGACAACAATCGGCGTGGAGTCAAGCATAGCATCAGCGATACCTGTGAGGGTGTTTGTCACACCAGGACCACTGGTCACTAAAGCGACTCCGACCTTGCCAGATACTCTGGCATAGCCTTCTGCAGCATGGGTGGCACCCTGTTCGTGACGTACCAATATATGGTCGAAACATTTCTTCTCCCCACGTGTATAGTCAAACAGTGCATCATAAACGGGCATGATACTGCCACCAGGGTAACCAAAGATGGTCTTCACCCCTTCCGCTTGCAATGCCCGCATCAGTGCTTTCGATCCTGTTATCTTATCCTTCAACATACTTATTGTTGGTTTTCCTAATCTATGATTCTTATACCACCCTTATCGGCCGATGACACGCTCTGGGCATAGGCTCTCAGAGCCTTGCTGACGGGACGATTGCGCTTCAGCGGTTGTTGTGGACGCGCTGCCAACTCCTCGTCAGAGAGTTTGACGCTAATGCTGCGGCTAGGGATGTCGATGACAATGATGTCGCCATCCTTGATCTTACCGATATTACCACCGTTAGCAGCCTCAGGGGAGATATGTCCAATACTCAAGCCAGAGGTACCACCAGAGAAACGTCCATCGGTAATCAACGCACACTCCTTGCCAAGGTGCATGCTCTTGATATAAGAGGTGGGATATAGCATCTCCTGCATACCGGGACCACCCTTCGGACCCTCGTGGGTAATCACCACGCAGTCGCCAGATTTCACCTTACCGCCCAGAATTCCTTCACAGGCATCTTCCTGAGAATCGAAACAGACGGCAGGTCCCTCGAAGTGCCATAATGCCTCATCGACACCGGCAGTCTTGACGACACAACCATCTTTGGCAATATTGCCAAAGAGCACAGCCAATCCACCATCTTTGGTGTAGGCATGTTCGAGATCGCGAATACAACCGTTGGTGCGGTCGGTGTCGAGTGTCCCCCACTCCTCCGACTGAGAACCCATCTTCGTAGAGAAACGGTTACCGGGAGCCGACTGATAGATGCGATTAGCCTCAACATCAATGACGTTGCTATCGACAATACTGTATTTCTTCAGGGCCTCAGTGAGTGTCATACCATCCACACGGATAGCAGAGCCGTCAATGAGACCACCCTTGTTCAGTTCATTGAGGATGCCTAGAATACCACCTGCACGTCCACACTCCTGAACGCTGTATTTCTGGGTGTTGGGCGCGAGTTTGCAAAGACAGGGAACCTTACGACTGAGTTCGTCGATATCCTTCATCGTGAAGTTGGTACCAGCCTCCTGAGCCACAGCAAGGAGGTGGAGCACGGTATTCGTCGAGCCACCCATCGCAATATCAAGGGCCATCGCATTCATAAAAGCCTTGCGGGTAGCAATGCTGCGGGGCAGCACACTCTCGTCGCCATCCTCGTAATAAGCAAAAGCGTTCTTCACCACCTGACGGGCAGCGGCCTTGAAGAGTTCGATGCGATTGGTATGCGTAGCCAAAATAGTGCCATTACCAGGCAACGATAAGCCGATGGCTTCCGTCAGAGAGTTCATCGAGTTGGCTGTAAACATGCCTGAACAACTGCCACAGCCCGGACAGGCGCAGGCTTCAAGTTCCTTGATTTCCTCATCAGAAACAGAAGAGTCAGCACCCTTCACCATCGCTGTAATCAAATCGGCATTCTCACCACGCCAACGTCCAGCCTCCATCGGACCGCCCGAGCAGAATACCGTCGGAATATTCAGTCGCATGGATGCCATCAGCATGCCTGGTGTTACCTTGTCACAATTGGAAATGCAGATCATGGCATCAGCCTTATGGGCATTCACCATATACTCCACAGAGTCGGCAATGATATCGCGTGAGGGTAGTGAATAGAGCATACCGTCATGTCCCATGGCAATACCGTCGTCGATGGCAATGGTATTAAACTCAGCGGCATAACAGCCCATCTTCTCGATTTCCTCACGTACGATCTGTCCAATCTCGTGAAGATGCGTATGACCAGGTACGAACTGGGTAAAAGAATTCACAATGGCAATGATCGGTTTGCCAAACTGTTCATGCTTCATACCTGTTGCCACCCACAGGGCACGGGCACCCGCCATTCGTCTTCCCTCTGTGCAGACTGCACTTCTCAATGGATGTTTCATATTACTTCACTTCTTCAATGATCTTCGCACCTTCCTTCAGGGCCTCCATATTGAGGGGGATAAGGTCGTGATGACGCTCAGGAAGGGTCTTCTTCAGTGCCTTCTCCACACCTTTGTCGCTGACGACAGGGGCTACCTTGAGCAATCCGCCGAGAACAATCATATTGAACACCTTACCGTTCTTCATCTCAGCAGCCTTGTCCATGGCGTTGATCTCGTAGATGGTGATGTCCTTACGAGTGGGCTTGTTGATGATACCAAAGCCATCATAAATCAGGATACCACCGGACTTAATCTTCGGCTCGAACTTCTCGAGCGAGGGCTGGTTCAGTACCACGGCGATATCGTACTTACTGAGGATGGGCGAAGAGATACGCTCGTCGCTGACGATAACTGTCACGTTGGCCGTACCACCACGCTGCTCAGGACCGTAGGCAGGCATCCAAGTAACCTCTTTATCCTCCATCAGTCCACTATAAGCCAGAATCTTACCCATCGAGAGCACGCCCTGACCTCCGAAACCTGAAATAATTATCTCTTTTTTCATTTGTCTGTCGTATCTTTTAAGTCACCTTTGGGATAGAAGGGGAACATATTCTCCTTCATCCATTCGTTAGCCTTAGCAGGCGTGAGTTTCCAACCACTGTTACAAGTAGAGACGAACTCCACGAGGCTTGAACCCTTACCTGCCATCGAAGCCTCGAAAGCCTTACGCAAAGCCTTCTTAGCCTTCAGAATAGAGCCAACGCTTTCCACACTCTGACGCGTGACGTAGCAGGTACCCTCCAGACCGGCAGCGATATCAGCCATCTTCAGAGGATAGCCGTGCAACTGAGGGTCACGACCGTAAGGACAAGTAGAGGTCTTCTGACCAATCAATGTTGTAGGAGCCATCTGACCGCCTGTCATACCATAAATGGCATTGTTGACGAAGATGATGACGATATTCTCTCCACGATTCAGGGCGTGAATAGTCTCACAGGTACCAATACAAGCCAAGTCACCG
This sequence comes from Prevotella sp., assembly GCA_017965725.1. Classification (GTDB taxonomy): domain Bacteria; phylum Bacteroidota; class Bacteroidia; order Bacteroidales; family Bacteroidaceae; genus Prevotella. The sequence continues at coordinate 11,354 of JAGCPK010000090.1, read as the reverse complement.
TCACCCTGATAGGTAAACACCAGACGATCAGGCCAGCAACGCTTGATACCTGTAGCCAGTGCGGGAGCACGACCATGGGCAGCCTCCTGCCAGTCGATATCTATATAGTTGTACGCGAAGACGGCACAGCCTACGGGTGATACACCCACAGCCTTGTCTTCCATTCCCATTTCCTCGATGACTTCAGCAATGAGCTTATGCACCACACCATGGCTACAGCCTGGGCAGTAGTGCATGTTATTGTCGTTCATGAGCGTCGGCTTCTTGCAGACGATATTCTCGGGTTGAACTATCTGATTTCTATCCATAGCTTACATAACCTTTTTAAGTGCTTCCACAATTTCCTCTGGATCGGGAACGATTCCTCCTAAGCGACCGAACTGCTCTACAGGCACAGCACCATTCACAGCCAGGCGAACATCCTGTACCATCTGTCCGGCATTGATCTCAGCCACCAAGATTCCCTTCACCTTCTTCGATAACTCCATAATCTGCTTAATGGGGAACGGGAACAGCGTAATAGGACGGAACAAGCCGACCTTGATACCCTGCTCGCGGGCAATCTCGACACTCTTCTCTGCGATACGGGCGGCAGAGCCGAAGGCGACGATAGCATACTCTGCATCGTCCATTAACTGTTCCTCGAAACGCACCTCGTTCTCCTGAATCTTAGCATATTTCTCCTGGAGGGCGATATTGCGCTGCTCCATAATCTCAGGTTTCAGTTCCAGAGAGGTAATCACCACACGCTCACGGTTCTTTGGCTTACCAGTAGAAGCCCAAGGACACTGTTTGATGACCTCCTCATCCGTACGACGAGGCTTAAATGGAGGCAGTACCACCTTCTCCATCATCTGACCAATGACGCCATCGCTCAAAATCATGGCAGGGTTGCGATACTTGAATGCTAACTCAAAGGCAAGGTCAACAAAATCTGCCATCTCCTGAACGGAAGACGGAGCCAATACGATGACCTTATAGTCGCCATTACCACCACCACGGGTAGCCTGGAAATAGTCACCCTGTGAAGGCTGGATGGTTCCCAGACCAGGACCACCACGCTGCACGTTCACAAACACGCCTGGCACCTCGGCACCAGCCATATAGGTGATACCCTCCTGCATCAGAGCGATACCAGGAGAACTCGATGAGGTCATCGCACGCTTACCAGCACCGGCAGCGCCATAGACCATATAAATAGATGCCAACTCACTCTCAGCCTGCACCACCTGCATACCGGTGGTCTCCCAAGGCTTCAGTTCAGCCAGTGTCTCAATCACTTCACTCTGCGGAGTAATAGGATAGCCGAAATAGCCGTCGCATCCGCAACGAATAGCAGCATGGGCGATAGCCTCATTGCCTTTCATCAATACAACTTCTTTTTCTGCCATAGTTTAGTCCTCCACTCTTTTACGATACACGGTGATACATCCGTCGGGGCAGACAATGCCACACGAGGCACAGCCCACACAGGCCTCCTCGTTGACTGCTTCCACATACGGGTAGCCGTGCAGATTCACTTTGTTGGCCAATGCAATGACCTTCTGGGGGCAAGCGATGACACACAATTGACATCCCTTGCACCTCTCGGTATCCACCACAATGGCACCTTTCATTTTTGCCATATACCTTATTAATAATGATAATTTTCGAAAATCGGATGCAAAGGTAGTGGAAATAAAGCGAATTACCAAAGGAAAATGATGTTTTCTTTCTTTTTTCCCTTATACCTTATTCATATATTAATATAAACTAGGTATTTTTGTTTTCTCAAGATTACAAAATTGGTGAGCATAAAGAAATAGCACCATCAAAACACAAAGGGCGGACACAATCAGTTGCGTCCGCCCTTGTTTCTTTTCAAAAACACAATGGATTACCTTCTGGGAGCACCAGGTGCACCTGCACCGCCAGGTCTGCCACCGCCGGGGAATCCGCCGCCGGGGAAGCCACCAAAGCCCTGCTGAGGAGCAATCTCAGGCTCGCCGAAGACAGAAGCCTCAACATCCTTATCGTTCAACTTGAACACCATGAACTTAGGATTCTTCTCCGTGCAAGGAGCCCATACCCCACCCTTCGGGCCATTGGGGTCGCTGTACTTGGCGAAGTTGGTCCATGCAGTGAGCATCTTCTCGGAGAGATCCCAGTCACCCTTGGTCCAAGGACGCCAGCAGTGCTTCAGGCTCTTGAAGACAAACCAGAGGTCTGATGAATGGAAAGCACCACGCAGACGCTGGGTCACCTCAGGATGGCTGCCATCATCGGGCAACGGACGGGCAAACTCGTAAGCCCATGCCTTGCCACCCTTCTCGGCGCGAACCTTACAGAACTCGGCGATGTTTGGAGCCATGTTACCCATATCGTTGAGAGTAAAACCAATCATATAAGGCACATCAGCCAACGTACCCTCGCGGGTAGCATCATCAAAGCTCTTCACGCTGACATAACCGTCAATCATCGGCATATAGCCCATGCCCATACGCATCATGCCACCAAAGCCGCCCTGCTGTTGCTGACCACTGTTAGCCTGCTGATACTGCTGATAGATGGTAGGCAGTGCAAAGACAGTCTCCGTGCTGGCCTGACGCATCTTCTGCAAATCAGTCATACCAGCCCAGTCGAACATCTTCTTGGCATTATTGGCTGCATCCTCGATAGAGCCACCACTATAACGACCACCCATCATACCACCACCATTGGGGTTGGGGATGCTGAGTCCCTGAGCACTCATGATGACAGCCTTGTGGAACAGACCACGAGCCAGCGGACTCTCACACAGTGTACGAACGCTACCACCACCTGCGCTTTGGCCGAAAATAGTCACGTTGTTAGGGTCACCACCAAACTGGGCAATGTTCTTTTTGATCCACTTCAGGGCCTCAATCTGGTCGAGGATACCGTAGTTACCAGAAACCTTATTGGGACTCTCCTCTGCCAAGGCAGGATGAGTCAGGAATCCGAAGATACCCAGACGGTAGTTGATAGAAACGAGCACCACGTCCTTAGCACCCCACTCCTGTCCGTCGAACTCAGGCTCAGAGCCGAAACCTTCACGATAGCCACCACCGTGAATCCACAGGGCAACAGGCAACTTTTTATTAACCTGACCAGGAGCCTTTGTCCATACGTTCAGATACAGACAGTCCTCACTGAAAGCAGCCTCCTTGCCATAGCCCCACTCGGTATAATAGCCACCAGTATATTGGATGGCCTGATAACTCGGGCGACCAAAGGTGTCGCAGATCTTCACACCCTTCCAGGGTACCACAGGCTGTGGAGCCTTCCAACGGTTCTCACGGATAGGAGGAGCAGCATAAGGAATGCCACGATAGACATACACGTCTGGATGATCGTCGGCCAATACGCCTTTCACCTGACCACCTTCAATCGTTAACACTGGATTCTCTGCAGCGTTAGCAGACAATGCTACCAGAAGCAGAAGAGGCAAAAATAGTTTTTTCATAAATGTTGTTGTTAAATGATTAAAAAGTTGTTGGTTATGAAAATATCATGGATTATACATATCTTTACAATAGAAGGCCATAATGTCGTCAAGCATTCGTTTGGCCTCAACAGCAGGACTGTCAGGATCAAGTTCAATCGCCTGTATATAGGCATTAATCGCTTCGTGCCATTGACCTCGCTTACGGGCCTCATTGCCCTGCTGATAGTACTCCTCGGCCGTCATTTATAGTATTCCTTCTTGCCGGCAGCGAGTGTATTCTTCATCAGCGAGCAGATGGTCATCGGCCCTACTCCACCGGGTACTGGCGTGATGTAGGAACACTTCGGAGCCACCTCGTCGAACTTCACGTCGCCATTCAGACGGAAACCACTCTTCTTCGTAGCATCAGGCACACGGGTGGTTCCTACATCGACGATGACGGCTCCCTCTTTCACCATATCAGCAGTAACGAAATCGGGTTGTCCAATGGCAGCAATGATTATATCGGCAGCACGGCACTCCTCCTTGAGCGTTTTCGAACGCGAATGACAGACCGTTACCGTGGCGTCTCCATACTGCTTCTGCATCATCAACTGAGCCATTGGCTTACCAACGATATTAGAACGTCCGAGAACAACACACTTTTTCCCACTAGTCTCGATGTTGTAGCGCTTTAACAGGGTAATGATGCCAAGGGGTGTAGCCGAAATAAAGCACGGCAGACCTATCGCCATACGACCCACATTGATAGGATGGAATCCATCCACATCCTTGCGATAGTCGATGGCCTCGATAATCTTCTGCTCGTCGATATGTTTCGGAAGCGGCAGTTGTACGATGAAACCATCGACATCCTCGTCCTTATTGAGTTTATCAACACATGTCAGCAGTTCTGCCTCCGTAATATCCTCCTCAAAGCGGATGAGGGTTGATTTGAAGCCACAAGCCTCACAGGCCAGCACCTTATTCTTGACATACGTCTCTGAACCACCGTCGTGGCCAACAAGCACAGCAGCCAAATGGGGTTGTTTCCCACCCTTGGCCACAATCTCCTTCACCTCCTCGGCAATCTCGGCCTTAATAGCCGCTGCCGTCGCCTTTCCGTCAATCAGTTGCATCCTATAAACTGTAAACTACGAACTATAAATTACTTCTTTATCCACTGCCACTCGTCTTTGGCCTTCTCAATATCCGCATTCATCAGCGCATCCACATCCGTCATCTTCATACCGATATAGACAGCCACATCTTTCAACGCATCAATCTCCTTGTCGCTGACATCAGCATCCGACTTAACAATCAGGGCGAGCATACTCAACATCTGATAACGCAGATCCTCGCTCAGCGAACCGGCAATTTGACTACCGCAGTCACCAATGAGTTGCAGGAATGCCATCGGCTTACGGGCCTCGAGTTCCTCGTGCTTGGCAATGAGTTTTTTCACCACGTCAATACCTTCAATCTCGGCCTCCTCACCAAAATGCTCCTTCAGGAAATCACCCAGAAATTTATACTCAGATGGTTCTACCTTGCCATCGGCAATCACGATGTGTGAAGCCATCACCAGCATAGAGAACAGGAAACTATTGCGCATGTTCTCCCTTACAGGACTCTCCACATTGAATGTCTGATCAAACTCATTCGAGAAGACAACATTCTCTGCAGACAACTTCAACTTTGGCTTTTCAGCCACTTCCTCTGTCAATTCCTTCAGCGGACCCTCATTAAACAGGCCTTTCAAATTGCTGATCCATTTACCAATTGCCATAATATTTACAATTTAAAGATTTGTCATTTACATTTTATTTTTTAGAATTTCGGCATGCCACCCTTCATCTTCATAGCAGCAGCCATCTGGGCCATCTTCGACGAGCCCATGCCACTCACCATCTTCATCATCTTACGGGTTTGGTCGAACTGTTTCATCAGACGGTTTACATCGTCAATCTTTGTACCGCTACCCTTAGCAATACGAAGTTTACGACTTTGATTGATGATATCTGGATTAGCGCGTTCCTTGGGAGTCATCGAGTTGATGATGGCCTCTATACTCTTGAAAGCATCATCATCAACATCAAGGTCCTTGATCTGCTTGCCAACACCAGGGATCATCGAGGCAAGATCCTTGATGTTACCCATCTTCTTGATCTGCTGAATCTGACCCATGAAGTCGTCGAAGTCGAATTTGTTCTTTCTGATCTTTTTCTCCAGACGCTTGGCTTCCTCCTCGTCAAACTGCTGCTGAGCACGCTCCACAAGAGAAACCACGTCGCCCATACCGAGAATACGGTCGGCCATACGTTCCGGATGGAACACGTCGATGGCTTCCATCTTCTCACCCGTACCAATAAACTTAATGGGTTTGGTTACGACAGTACGGATACTCAGGGCTGCACCACCACGAGTGTCACCATCAAGTTTAGTAAGTATCACGCCATCGAAGTCGAGACGGTCATTAAATTCCTTGGCGGTATTCACTGCATCCTGACCCGTCATGGAGTCAACCACAAAGAGAGTCTCATCAGGGTTGATGGCCTGTTTCAGGTTGGAGATCTCATTCATCATCTCCTCATCGACAGCCAGACGACCAGCGGTATCGACGATCACCACAGTATAACTCTCCTGTTTAGCTTTACGGATGGCATTCTGGGCAATCTCTACAACGTTCTTGTTGCCTTCTTCGGTATAGACCTCCACACCAACGCTCTCGCCCACCACCTTCAACTGTTCGATAGCAGCGGGACGATACACGTCGCAGGCTACCAACAGGGGCTTCTTATGTTGACGCTCCTTGAGCATCTTGGCAAGTTTTCCGCTAAACGTGGTCTTACCAGAGCCTTGGAGACCAGACATCAGGATAATGGCGGGACGAGACTCCAGTTTCAGTTCGGCAGCCTTACCGCCCATCAGTTCCGTCAGTTCATCGTGTACGATTTTCACCATCAACTGACTCGGTTTCACGGCAGTGAGTACATTCATACCCATCGCCTTTTGCTTTACAGTGTCAGTGAAAGTCTTGGCTACCTTATAGTTGACATCGGCATCCAACAAGGCGCGACGCACATCCTTCAAAGTTTCGGCAACATTAATCTCGGTGATCTTTCCTTCACCTTTTAATATCTTGAACGACCGTTCAAGTCTATCACTTAAGTTCTCAAACATCTATTTATTTCGATTTACTAATTGACTATATATGATTTAGAGTGCAAAGGTACGAATAAGTGAGCAAAATACAAAGAAAAAAGCCATTTTTCTTTTATTTTCGAACGAAAGTACTTTCGGCGAAGCCAAAGTACAAAGAAAAAACGAGACTCGCAAACTTTGAGTCCCGTTTTTATTTTTTTTGTCTTTTTACTTGTCTGGACAATCTGTCATAGAGCAATCTTTGTCAGCCTCAAACTGTTCTCGTTGTCGCTGACTGAACTCACAGCCGCAGTACTTCTGGTTATAGAAATTATACGCTTTCAGCAATTGATTACGACGTTCATAAAGCCCGCCCTTGCGCCAGTTTTGGGCCCAGAAGGTGACATCCGCCACTGTTTGTTCTGCCTGAAATCCTGCACGTTCGATTTGTTCAAGACTCTTCCAACGGCTGGAGGCCAGCGTAGTGGTAAAATAATGGAGTCCTAGTTCTTTGGCTTTCTTCGCAGCAACAGTCAGACGAAGCAGGAAACACTGATCACAGCGTCGTCCTCGTTCCGGCTCTCCCTCCAATCCGCAGATACCCTTTAGCCATGCTTCGTGGTCGTAGTCGCCATCTATCCACGTCAGTCCCAGACTTTCTGCATGACGTTTGCTCTCATTCTTGCGGATTTCATACTCCTCACGAGGATAGATATTAGGATTATAATAAAGGATAGTGGGACGCACCTCATGCTGCACCATCCACTCGACAATAGCCGACGAACACGGTGCACAGCACGCATGAAGCAACACCTCATGCAAGCCCTCCGGCACTTGGATGGCAGGGCGATTGGCCATGATTAACGCTTTGGTTTGAGGGTACGCTTGAAGCCAAAGACATGCTTCTGTCCGTTCCAAGTATAGACATTCTCTACGTACGATTCATCCTCATCCAACAGATACTCCCTAATGATGAAGTCCTTACCCTTCTGAGGCAGATGATAACTATAGTAACTTTGGGTGGGTTTAAACGTATCGGCAGGACCAGCCTCTGGTGTCATCGTCTCCGTAGCAGGATCGTAGTCGTAGAAGCATACAAACTCAATCTCCGGGTCGGTAGGACCACCCACACGGATGGCAAACAAACGGTGACCGTTATCACGACGCCACACACACGATTCCATATAATCACTGTCAGTACCACCAGAGTCTTCACACATGTAACCGTTCTTTCGATCTACGATGGTCTCAGAGTCATATTCAGGATCTACTGCTCTGGTAAATTTCGGATTGGCAGCCTGTTTCAAAATACCACTTACCACATAAAGTTTCCACACCTCGTTCCAGGCTTTGGTCAACGCCACGACATTAGGAGCCTTGCCGCCCCCCTTCACCTTGATGGGACGAGACGCCCAATTTCTACCTGCCTCTACCATCGCATTACCTTTGTAGTGTTCCTGCTCATAGGCAGGTGCATAACGTTTGTTAGGTGTCATCTGTGCCATCACCTGACAGCCATACATTGACAATAGAATAAACAATAGCCTTTTCATTTTCGTTTCTTTTTATGATTGATAATTATAATCCTCTTGCTTTCCATATCCGGTCTTTCGCCGCATTGATCTCCTGGAATTTCTTCTCTGCCGCCTTCCGCACATCCTCACCGAGAGCCGCCACCTTGTCGGGATGGTGCTCAAGAGCCAGTTTGCGATAGGCTTTCTTCACTTCATCATCAGTAGCATCTGGACTAACACCCAATACCTTATAGGCATCCTCCAACGTATGACCCTCCAGATGCAACATTGAATCGACCTCACTGCTGCGGAGTCCCATCCACTGGGCACACTCCTTCAGGGCCGTAATCTCACTCTGAGGCACAGAGCCGTCGGCCTTCGCCACCATCACGAGGTAATTCAACAACTGGAGCCGTTGCGAGTAGTCCATCTGCTGGTTAATCTGTCCACAACACTGACGCACCGTCTGCTTGAACTGTGCCCACCCCTCACGTTTCTGTTCGTCAAAGAGTTTGTTCAGGATCTCATTACCCTGACTGACGGCATTTGCCCCGAAGTTCTGGCGCAACATCTGGCGCACCAGTTCCATCTCCGAATGCATAGCCTTACCATCAGCCTTGATAATATAGGAAGAGAGCACCAGCAACGAGAACAGGAAACTATTGCGATTGCCCTGCTGTTGACGCTGACGATAGGCCTGTTGGTAAGCCTGATTATAGTCCTGATACGACTGCTGCCAACTGCCTGTGTCACGCCCGGAGCCTGCCCCCCAAGTGCCAGAGTTATCGGGGGTATTCACCCCGTCGAGCATCGAGTCGAACAACGAGCCGACAAGATAGCCTGCCAATGCCCCTAAAGGGCCTCCAGCCATCCACCCGATGAATCCGCCTATCCACTTTGCTGCTGCCATCTATGTAATTTACAATTTAACAATTTACAGGTTATTCATTTTACGATTTCACCAATAGCTTCCCCCACACAAGCGTTCGGCTGTTGGATATGCAGCATCTGCGTTACCGTCGGGGCAATATCAGTGATATGCACCTCACGGCTCGTGCTGCCATGCTCTACTTTCCAACCATAGAACAACAGGGGAATGTGGGCATCATAGGGATTCCAAGAACCATGGGTGGTGCCAACGGGCGAAGAAGACTGCCAGAACTCGTACCAGCCAGCCTCCAACACCAACAGCAGGTCGCCGGAACGTTGGGGATGATAGCCCAGCAAAGCACGACTGCGAAGGACATCGGGTACACTCCAGGTGTTCACTTTCTCGAAGTCCATCACAAACTGCACATGAGGCAATTTGCGGGCATAGGCTACCAATGCCGCCTTCACCTCATCCAGTTCCAGTCCCAAAGCCTTGATCTTCCCGTGATTCAGGAAGATGCGATAACTGTTGAGTCCGTTGATGATCGAGAGGTCTGCACCAAATTTTTCCTTGAGATAACGAGACAAATTATCGTCGAGCACGTCTTCACGAACCTTCCAGGCCCCACCATTCATTTTGTGGTCGATCATAAACTGGTAGTTATGGGCACCACCGTGGTCTGCCGTCAGGAACACGAGGTAATTACCCTCACCCACCTGTCTGTCGAGTGCCTTCAACAGTTTGGCAATATCCTTATCCAACTCCAGGTAGGCCTCGTCAATATGCTCTCCTCTGGGGCTCCACTCATGCCCAATCACATCGGTCTGCGAGTAACTTACACAGAGCATATCCGTCACCTTACCCTTGCCAAGTTGCTCACCCTTCAAGGCTGCTATGGCCATATCGGTGGTGATGTGACCACAGAGAGGATAATAGCCTACCCTCTTGCCTACCTTCTGCAACTCCTTGTTCCTTTTGAGTTCCTTGTTGTAGGCCTTGGCCCAGTCGGGCAACTCTGTGCGATAGTAGGTACTCGTGATGAACTGCCCGTTGTCCGTATCCAACCAATAGGCGTGATCGGCACTTCTTCCTGCGGGCAGGATGGCGGCACGGTCCTTATAAGAAACACCCACCACCTTCGACTGGAAGTCAGTATGCAACCTGAGTTGGTCGCCGATAGTTGTTGAGAGCAGGTTTCGGGGCGACATACAACCCTTCTTCCTGTTGTCAGTTCCCACAGGCTCAACGGTCTGGTCGCCACAGCAATAAACTGCCGAATCGCCGATGAAGAAGTCATTGCCACAGATGCCGTGCAGAGCGGGTGTCGAACCAGTGTAGACACTCGTATGCCCGATAGCCGTCACCGTCGGCAGATAGTTGATCAGGCAGTTGTCACAACTATAGCCTTTCTTGAGCAGACGCTTAAAACCATCTTCACCGAACTGGTCATAGTACCGACTGAGATAGTCCCAGCGCATCTGATCCACCACGATGCCCACCACGAGTTTCGGACGCTCACCAAAATCCGTATGCGCCAAAGCAAAATTGCAGACGCATACCGTCATTACGAAGATAGACAGTATCTTTCTCATATTTGTTTGTACATTCTTTTGTTTCACGTCTGCAAAGGTACGCAAATTCTTCGAAACCACAAAGCAAATACAATAAAAACACTTCTATTGCATCACCTTATTAACTTGTTTCAGATAATCCTGATACCAAGGACATAGAAATGGGGAATGGATTTGATGATGTCTGACGAGAGGTCGGGATTAATGAGTTTCTCGCCGCAGAAACGGCTGACGCCAGTCTCTTGTTCGTACCAATAAGAGCCGAACAAGACGAGCGGGATGACTTTTCCTGTCTCTACAGGAGCAACAAGTCCGAAAGGCCGCGACTCGTATCTGTAAGCCTGTTTCGTTGGCATCTCAGGAGCAAAGACTGGCTGGAGTTTAAGCATAGCATTAAAACCGCCACCACCGACGGATTGGAAGGAATAGACGTACGTGGAATCATTGTTTGACGGTGCAAAACCTACGACAAGTTTCTCTCCGAGGGGGAAGGAAAAACTAAAACCAAGATAATCTTTCGCCTCTTCTCCTTTCACATATTCCATGATGACTGGCTCAACCTGCTTGCCCTTGAAATCCTTCACATCGAAACTGTAGGCAATATAGCCCTTGGCATTCAGCAATTGCAGGTAATCGTCTAACGTCGTTTCGTTCGTTCTGATCTCTTGTGCTTGCCCCGTCATTGCGACGAGGGCGAGCAGTGCGGTGATGACGGTTTTCTTCATGTTTATTCTACTTACTTCGTCGTGAAAAGCAATCTGTCCTTCGGATGCTCGCTATCCTTCGGGATATATTCCATGCTCTTGATGGGCGAAAAGTCCTTCTGCCTG
>JAGCPK010000089.1 GCA_017965725.1 Prevotella sp. | reverse complement strand
CATACAATCAAGACAAAACCCAAATCACGCACGAGGAGTGAGGAAGACCAGTCACTATATGGCGAATACAACGAGCAACAGTTAAGTATCCATCTTGATCCGATAGACGATACCTATCTGGTAAGCATTACAAGCGAATCAGGCAAAGCCGTCTATGAAAAAGAAATCAACGCAGGCAGCATCGTAGGCCTGAACATCGACATCTCTGCCTATCCTGAAGGCCGTTACACCGTCACTGTGGAGAACAGCCAGGAAACCTTCACAGGCGAATTCGATACACAAACGACAGGAATAGAAGTAGTAAGAAATAAGAAGGAAGTGGTTGATAATCATATCTACAACCTCCAAGGCCAAAGACTCAGTACGCCTCCTTCCAAGGGCATCTACATCCGTAACGGCAAGAAGGTCGTGTTTAGATAAAACTAGCAGTCACCCTATCGTGATGGTATATCTGCTCATAAATGAAGCCCCGGGCTGCAGATGGTTCATCAAGGGCTTGTCCTTAAACTCGCCCTTGAAATCCCTGGGGTCGCCAATGCCATACCAAGGTTCTATACAGACGAAGGGCGCCTGTTTACCGTATGGACTCCAGAAGGCGCAGACAGGTGTCTTGTAATCCACCGTCACAGCCGGTTCGCCATTAGTATCCATCAGCATGGCACGGTGCGTCTGGCACTTGTGAATCTTCACCGAGTCGTTGCGGAAGAAGTTGTTGCTGATTTCCATGATGCCCATATCAGCCTCCAGAGGCACCTCCACCATGTCGTGGCTACCGTCGGCATAACTCCTCAGGGCATCCATCGGCTCCTCGTTGTCCAGTTTGATCATACCCTCCAGTTTTCCGCCAGGCACGTTAAAGGCCGGGTGTCCGCCTATCTGGAAGTGAATCTCCCTGCTGTCCGTGTTCTCCACATGCCAGATGACGTGAACATTGTTGCCCTCCAGACGATAGGTGATGGCAAGGTTGAAACGGTAGGGATACACCTTCAGCGTCTCCTCCGACTCATGCAGTGCCAGCGTCACCTTCTCTTTCGTCTTACTGATGACGGTAAACTCCGTATCACGTGCAAACCCATGACGAGGCAGATGATACTCCTTGCCATCCACCACATAAGTATTATTGTTCACACTACAGACGATAGGAAACAAAATGGGCGAATGCCTGGGCCATTCCTTCCCAGCCTGCCACATATACTCCCTACCCTCACTGTCCTTCACACTCTGGAGTTCGGCTCCCATCTCAGCGACACGAATCACCAACTGTTCATTCTTCAGTTCTATCATAGTTGTTCGTTTTGACTGCAAAGATACGAACTGTTTTCGTAACATCCAAAAAAAACGCCGATAAACTCCCTTTGGAGCCTATCGGCGAATCAAGTTACCGCATGTCGAAGAGAATCTTTCTGCGATTGTCCTTGGGTCGCACGGCGAAGTGGATCCAGCGTGTGCTACCGCGCTTCTCAAAGATCAGTTCGTCAAAGTCACGCTTCGTGCCGTCAGCGATATCCAGCAGGGTGTTCGCCATCCGTATCTGATGTTCAGGCCCCATACAACGGATATCCACCGCACAGCCTGTCAGATGGTTGCTCCCTTTCGCCCCGCCACAAAGCCTGTTCACTTCCTCAGAGCGATAACCCGACGTAATCACCACGGGGATTTCCCCGTCGCCATACAACGTATTATAACTGTATCGAAGATCTTCGAGCCAGTTCTCACAGAGATTCTTCAGGTTCTCTATCGCCACATGGCTGGGGATGTTCCCATCCGCTGTGTGATAACTGGTCTTACATAACTCCCCCAAAGTAAAGTGTTCGGAGAGTTTCATTTGTTTATTGATTTCTACTTCTTTCATAACTGTTATTACTTTTTTCCCTTTTTCTTATTGACATTAATCGGTGTACTGTTCGGAAACGCGATGCTGTAGGCGGCATCAAGTGCCCGCAGGCTCACCTTACACATACTGATACCCAGTTTCTGGGCGACAATAGCCCGCAACAACTCTCTGTGTTTGCGCGGATAGAGCGTCGGCAACGGAAGGGCATCATAGCCGCAGACCTGTTGGTCATCGACAACGACATGGCTGCAGACCTCCCAGATGAAATCATCGGTAGCCTCGATGCCGAACCACTCTTTCAACACCCGACGGATGCAGAAGTGCTTACACTGCCTCTGGAAGAGGCGCCTCGTGCGCTCCAGCAGAAGCCAGAGCCGCACGAAACATTCTTGAGTGTTTTGGATTTCCATAATGACCTTAATGACAAATGACCATAATGACCAAATGACCACAATTATCCATTATCAATTTTTCTGTACCGACCTTCGTCGGTTAGAACGACAAGCCCCTGATTGCGCCAGTTCTTCAACATCTGTCGCACGGTGTTCTGCGTCACACCGCCACCCTTCACGGCCACGCTGTGCTGCAACGCCTGTTCGAAGGTGAACTGCAAATCCAGTCGCTCGTAGATGGTATCGTTCTTGCCACGCCTCAACCGTTCACCGTTAAGATAACCCGCGTAGTCACGATTGCTGAAAGCATTCTCGATACGGTCGCGGAAGAAGTGGAGGGCATTCTCCAGCAGCGAGTCGGCAATCACGTCGTAAGCCTCCAGCATCTGCGGTGTCTGCACCTTCAAAAGCAGTTCCTTCCATAGATTCGGGTGCTGCTTCAGGTGCGTCTCGGCACCGTTAAAGCCATGCTTTTGGATAAGTGTCTCGCACACCTTACAGAGCATCAGGCAACAGGTCATCCTTTGTGCCGTCACACAGACGCGGAAGCGCTGACGGGCACGCACCTTGTCGTCGTTCATCATCGTCTCCATGCGGATCCTCTCCACCCATTCGCGCCCCTTCGCTTCCAGTTTCGGCAGCACCACCTCACCCTGCATCAGTGGCAGCAAGTGGGCAATCTGTTGGATGCGCTCCGTCTGTCGCGAAGTCATCACATGAGGCTTGTCCTCCAACTTCGCAAACGTGTTGTCGGGTGTACGTGCCACGGCGATACGACTCTGAAAACCGTCAGTGTAATTGCTCACCACCCGGTAGAGCGCGTCGGGCGTGCCGCACATCGTGACGTTCCACAACAGGTGTTCGATATGCACGTTCACGGCATCCGCCGAACGGGCCTCCCGCTCATACTTAGTGCCGTCGTAACTCTGTCGCAGCATCACCGAGAAGTCGCTCATGGTCGATTTCCACTTCTGCGCCACCGTGTCGGCCTCGGGCGTAAACGAGAAGGCATGCTTGCCCTCGGTATTTGCCAGTCGCTCTGCCAGGTTCGCCACCGTGTTGTTCAGCGTCAGACAGCGCACGGGCAGTTTCGGTTCCTCGGGTTGCTCCTTCTTGTTCTTCGCCGCCAGTTTCTTGGCGCGCCACTCGTCTTCTTGCGTCTGGTACATCTTGTCGAGAGCCATTACCTCGCCCATCCAAGCCTCCACCACAGGGTCGATGTCTCCTTTGCCACTGGCATAGTCACCGGCGATGTAAGCGATGATGTTCAATCCCTTCTTCCGCCCGTGCACGTCGAGCATGACACCCGTTGCCAGTGCACCGATGCAAGGACAGATGGCCGTCACCACAGGCATTGTCATCTGAGGCCCTACGGCATCGATGGAGTCCTTGATGCCCTGCGGCATCTTTTTAATGGATAATGGAGAATTGATCATTGATAATGACTCATTGTCCTCATCAATCGCCTCCCCCTTTGGGGAGATATTGCAGGGGGATGCCAGCGCATTCAGGGTGTCGCGCAGACGTTGCGGGAAGCCCTCATACTTCGACGAGAGGGCATTGCGTATCTTCTGGCGCTTCTCTTCCAGAGTGAAGCCGTCGTAGCAGGGGATCACCTGGTCGAGCCATTCGAACGACTTTCCGCAGATGTGCCGCAAGTCGGATGCCAGTTGGAACGTGAGTGTGTCCCTGTCGCCCTCGGTGGGTTCAAATCCGCGGTTGTTCACCTCCCAGTACTTCTTCAGTATCTCAGAGAACGGAATGCCGTGATACTCCGTCGGGAAAGTGGATGACCCACCCCCTTGCCCCTCACCTGAAGGGAGGGGAGCAGATACTTCTGCGGTCGTGGAGTGACCACTCCCTCCTTCATTGGGAGGGCAGAGGGAAACGCTAAATATCCCGTCATCGAGATAAATCAGGTTCTCCTCATCGGCCGTGGTAGTGAAGAATACGCGGGTGATGTCCTTCGCTCCCTCGTCGTACTTCACGCCCAGCAACCGACTCGCCCAAAGCAGGTTGTCCTCCTGCGACAACTCCTGTCGGCGCTTGAACACCAAGTGATAGCCTTGTTTTCGGGCACTCAACTCCAGCATCAGCAAGCCCAGTTCGTCTTTCTTCTGGAGGATACGCTCTTGCAGTGGCTGCATCTCCTCCGCAGGAACATGGTCGATGTCCATGCCTACGGTGGTACTCATCTTTGTGGAGCCTTTCAGCGAGCCGTCCTCGTTGGGCAGACACGAGTAGTTCATCTGCACCAGCCGGTGCTTCTGCTTCTCGTCCCCCTCGCGCACGGCTTTCAGGATGGCCTTCTGTTTCTCACTCCCGCGCAGTGCCAGATACTCGTCTCTGGTGAGGACGGGGCGCATCATCTTCACCCCGTCCTGATAATAGATTACATGTACACTCATCCTCTTACCAATTTGTTTCCTCGCGTCTTGTCTTGATAAATGCTGCCTGTTCCTCTGTCTCTTCGTGGAAGAGTGCCGCGATGAGTGCCTTGCCCATCTGCTTGGGGAAGCGCAACTGGAAGATCAGATGCCCCCGTGTCTCCTTCACCTCACCGTGAGCCGTGCGGAAGAGCGTCGTATAGCGTTGGCCGCTGTCCTTGGCGTAGGCGCGGAAGTGGCTGGTGCCGTCATCCTCCGTCACCATGCGCCCCTTCTGACTGGCACGGTTGCCATCACTCACGATGTGCTGCCCCGCCTCAAACCCGCAGGGGTAGATGTTGATGTTACCGTTCTGATTGAACACTGTCTGTGTCTCCATCTGGAGATTCTCGATAAACACATTTTTCTTTTTCATTTTTGGATTGGTTTGCGAGAAGAAGGTTGGAATCTTTGGCCATTTACCCGGGAACATCCTCCTCACTTCAACCCAAGTTATGTTAAAACAAAAATCCTTGCAATGCCCTTGATGGACGATTGCGATGACAAGGACAGTGCAAACCGAATGCAGAGAGTTCACTCTTTGCTGAGGTGCAGCCTGTTCTCGCAGCGAAATCTTAATTTCGATGCAAAAGTAGAATGCGATGATGCGACTGAAATAAAAAATTCAATCGCATTTTCAATCGCACGCGCAAACAGCCCGCAAACCCCGATAAATAAATGGGAAAAATTTTTTTTGAAAAAAAATAGTGCGATTGACAACTACCTGTTCAATCGCACTTTCAATCGCATTTTAGCGTGTTTTTCTGCCTTCTCAGCAGTAGTCATTTACATGATTTATGATCCATTCTGAGTAAGGTTGTTCCTGACTTTCCTTTCCTATGTATTTGCCAAATGTTCTCGTATTGCTCATGATTCCCGCATCCCTGGCAATACAATCATTCGAAACATCCTTCCTGAAAACGCCTGCCTCCTTCAGACAGCCAATCACGTACCCCTTTATCTGGTTATTCTTTTCGCTCCAGTCATTGACTATCTGCAATGCGTATTCCGACCTGATCAATGCCTCCGCAAAGGCGTCAGCCCATTTTTCGTTATACTTGGCTTCTGCACGGAGTTTCTTAAACCATACACTCCTCAACATCTCCTTTATATGGAAATAAGGTGCAAAGTATTTCGTATTTTCCAGCGATTCCAGATTCACTTTGTCGTTTCCCAGATACTTCGCCAGTTCAGGCTTCAGTTCCACCATATCCTTATGGATCAAGTCAAGGACGACGCAGAGTTCCAGCAGGGCTGGCTTCTGCCCTTCCGTAAA
The DNA here is from genome assembly GCA_017965725.1 of Prevotella sp. Classification (GTDB taxonomy): domain Bacteria; phylum Bacteroidota; class Bacteroidia; order Bacteroidales; family Bacteroidaceae; genus Prevotella. The sequence goes on along the minus strand of JAGCPK010000089.1, from coordinate 368 downwards.
CCTGTCATAGTTGTCGAAGACGTATTTGCCGTATTTGTTGTAGTTGATGCAGAGCATTCCTTCATTGCGGATGGCATAGCCCATCAACTTGGCGTAAGCCTTCTTGTATTCCTCGGTATCCTGGAATTCACAATCCAGATGGGCGGTATGATAGTCGTAATCCACCATCTTCATCATCATGTTCGTTGGCGAGTCCTCGAAGCGCATGATACCCTTGTCCAGATACTTCCTCAACATCTGTTCCTGCTTTGCCAGAAGCATGTCCATCGTGACCTCAGCATGTTTCTTCTTCCATTTGGCGTAATTCTCCTTCACATCGTCGTAGTTGCCCTCTTTCATACGTCTGCAGATGTATTTGCCGAAGAGTT
>JAGCPK010000088.1 GCA_017965725.1 Prevotella sp. | reverse complement strand
ATAACAGGCGCTCGCTTCTTGTACTACTTCTGTCTATGTAAATCTGTCAAAGAACTCTTTCCTTTACCGCCTGCACCCAAATTTTGGGCGAAAGCGGGTGCAAAGGTACTGCTTTTTTCCGAACCAACAAAACTTTTCCAAAAAAATTTTATGTATTAAAGCGTTAAAAATACACTTCTTGACAAATATCAAGGACATAAACACACTATACCTTATTATATTATAGACAAGGAGTAAAAAGCAATATTATTTCCCATCTCATTTGATAGAAAACTTTGCATGGCGTGCAATGGAGCAAACTAGATTCAGGGCAGACGATACTTTCTTAGTTAATTTCTGATAAAAAGGAGGTTGTTGAAAAAAAAAAGTGTAATTTCGCAGCGGGTTTCAATAATCAGACACTAACAAATATACAATAATGAATATGAAAAAAATTTGGATTGGAATGGTCGCAGGCATCTGTTTGCTGTTGGCCAGTTGTGGAAACATGAGTCAGGTGTTGAGTGCCATGACGAACGGAACGGGTGTCGCAAATGCTATTACCAGCGTTATTGGCCTCGATAAGGTCAGTGCGCAGAACCTGATAGGGACATGGAAATATAGTGCACCTGGCTGTGCCTTTACAAGTGAGAACCTGTTGGCAAAGGCTGGCGGTGAGGTCGCAGCCGTTCAGATTGAAGAGAAACTGCTGCCCTACTACCAGCAGGTTGGCCTCTCATCGGGCAACACCTATATTACTTTTAATCAGGATGGCACCTTCTCATCAAAGATTGCTGGCACCAACTTCAGCGGTAACTATACCTTCGATGAGAAATCCCAGCAAATCAAGTTGAAGGGCATATTGCTCTCCATCAACTGCTACACCAAGAGAGAGTTGAACGGTATCTCAATTCTTTTTGAAGGCAAGAAGTTATTGAGTGTATTGCAGACCATGGCAGCCCTGAGCGGCAGAACAGACATTCAAGCCATCGGAGAAATCAGCAAGCAGTATGATGGCGTACGTGTCGGCTTCGACATGAAAAGGTAACAGATAAGACTTATACGAAAGATTTTCTGCAAAAATATGCAGAAATATTTGGTCGGTTGCAAAATATTATGTACTTTTGCAGCCGATTTTTGTATAAATATACCAACATGAAAGTAAAAAACGACCGATTAGAGGCACTCCGTCTCATCATATCGAGCCAGCAACTGGGTAGTCAGGATGAACTCCTGAATGCCCTGCAGAAGGAGGGTTTCAAACTGACGCAGGCTACTTTGAGCCGCGACTTGAAGCAATTGAAGGTGGCCAAGGCAGCCACTATGGGTGGCAACTATGTCTATGTGTTACCCAACGAGACGATGTATAAGCGGGTGAACACCCCCAACAGCATCCGTGAGATGATGAAGGTGCCTGGCTTTGTGAGCATCAACTTTTCTGGCAACATGGGGGTTATCAAGACCCGACCAGGCTATGCCAGTTCGATTGCATGGAATATCGACAACAGCGACATCCCTGAGATCATCGGTACCATTGCTGGTGATGACACCATCTTCATTGTCATCAAGGAAGGCGTCAATTACCAGGATGTAACAGAAGCCCTCAGTGATGTTGTACCGAATATGAGATAGTTAACAGTTTACAGATTCATGGAACAAGAAAATGAAATAGAAGTCCTCGTTGCTGGCCCAGAGCACGAGATTTACGTAGATACAATCCTGGAGACCATAGCCGAGGCCGCCAAAGTGCGTGGTACGGGTATTGCCAAGAGAACTCACGAGTATCTGGCCAAGAAGATGCAAGAGGCAAAAGCCGTCATTGCCCTGACAAAGGACGGACGCTTTGCAGGATTCAGTTATATCGAAACCTGGGAGAACCAGCAATATGTGACCACCTCTGGTCTGATTGTCCATCCTGACTTCCGAGGGCACCATGTCGCCAAGCGCATTAAGGACATGACCTTCTCATTGGCCCGTACCCGTTGGCCACACGCCAAGATTTTCTCTTTGACAAGTGGTGCTGCTGTCATGGCGATGAACACGGCTTTAGGTTATCAGCCTGTGACATTCGCAGACCTGACGGATGACGAGGCTTTCTGGAAAGGTTGTGAGGGATGTTGCAACGTGGATGTGCTGCATCGTACAGGGCGCAAATACTGTATCTGTACAGCTATGCTCTATGATCCGACAGAACATCTGCCCGCCAAGATACCCGATGAAGTGATTTCACGCATCCGTTATCTGGAAGAGTTAGAAGAACAATAATAATATAATAAGGTATAATAGAATCAAAGATATGGCAAACAAAAAAGTAGTAGTAGCCTTTTCTGGTGGGCTCGACACCAGTTACACCGTCATGAAACTGACCCAGGATGGCTGGGATGTGTATGCAGCCTGTGCTAACACAGGCGGTTTCAGCGACGAGCAGTTGAAGAAGAATGAGGAGAACGCCTACAAACTGGGCGCAGTGAAATACGTCACCCTCGACGTGACCCACGAATATTACGAGAAGTCGCTGAAATATATGATCTTTGGCAATGTATTGCGTAACAACTGCTATCCCATCAGTGTCAGCAGTGAGCGTATCTTCCAGGCAATCGCCATCGCCCGTTATGCCAAGGAGATTGGTGCAGATGCCATCGCCCACGGTAGTACAGGAGCCGGCAACGACCAGATCCGCTTCGACATGACCTTCCTCGTGATGGCACCAGGTGTTGAGATCATCACCCTGACCCGCGACCAGAAACTGACACGTAAGGAAGAGGTGGATTATCTGAATGAACACGGATTCTTTGCCGACTTCACCAAACTGAAGTATTCCTATAATGTAGGTATCTGGGGTACTAGCATCTGTGGTGGCGAACTGCTCGATCCTACTCAAGGGCTGCCCGAGGATGCTTACCTGAAACACGTCACTGCCAAGGAACAGGAGTCGTTGTTGAAGATTCAGTTTGAGAAAGGCGAGATCGTTGGCGTCAATGGTGAAAAGTTCGATGACAGGATCAAGGCCATCCAGAAGATTGAGGAAATTGGTGCTTCCTACGCCATTGGACGTGATGCTAACGTGGGCGACACCATCATCGGCATCAAAGGTCGTGTAGGTTTTGAGGCCGCTGCTCCGAAACTGATTATTGAGGCTCACCGTCTGTTAGAGAAATCGACCTTAAGCAAGTGGCAGCAGTACTGGAAGGACCAGGTGGCCAACTGGTACGGCATGTTCCTGCACGAGAGCCAGTATCTGGAGCCTGTGATGCCAGACATCGAGGCGATGCTGGCTTCTTCGCAGCGCAACGTGACAGGAACGGCTATCCTTAAACTCCGTCCCTACGGTTTCGAGACCGTTGGTATTGATTCTGCCAACGACCTGACGAAGAGCAAACTTGGTGAATATGGTGAGACGCAGACAGGATGGACGGCTGATGAGGCCAAGGGCTTCATCAAGGTCAGTTCTACCCCACTCCGTGTCTATTACGGAATCCATAAGGACGAGAAGAGATGATTAAAGTTGGAATACTTGGTGCAGCAGGCTATACAGGCGGTGAACTCATCCGTCTGTTGCTGAACCACCCTGAGGCTGAGATTGTCTTTGCCAACTCAGAGAGCAATGCGGGTAATCTCGTCTCTGATGTCCACGAAGGACTGATTGGTGAGACGGAGTTACGCTTTACCGATGAGATGCCTTTTGATAAAATAGATGTCTTATTCTTCTGTTTTGGACATGGCAAGAGCGAGGCTTTCCTCAAGGAGCATACCATCCCCGCCAACGTGAAGATCATCGACTTGGCGCAGGACTTCCGTATCAAGGGTGGCCATGACTACGTGTATGGTCTGCCGGAAATCAACAAGGAAGAGATTGCGACTGCCCAGCATGTTGCCAATCCAGGCTGTTTTGCGACTTGTATCCAACTAGCATTGCTGCCTGCCGCCAACCTGAACTTATTGAAAGAAGATGTAGCCGTCAATGCCATCACAGGCTCTACAGGTGCCGGTCAGAAGCCTGGTGCCACCACCCATTTCTCATGGCGTAACAACAACCTGAGCATCTACAAGCCCTTCCAGCACCAGCATATTGCAGAGATTCGTCAGAGTCTGAAGCAAGTGCAGGGCTATCTTGATGCAGATATCGACTTCATCCCCTATCGTGGCGACTTTACCCGCGGCATCTTCTGTACGGCAGTCATTAAGACCAAGGCTCCCATTGAAGATATCATCGAGGCCTACAAGGATTTTTATAAAGACGCAGCATTCACCCACTATAGCGACAAAGCCATCGACTTGAAGCAGGTGGTGAATACCAACAAGGCTTTGGTACATGTGGAGAAGTACGGCGACAAACTGCTCGTTACCTCCTCTATTGACAACTTGTTGAAAGGGGCTGTGGGGCAGGCTGTACAAAACATGAACATCATGTTCGGTATCGACGAAACAACAGGATTGAGATTAAAGGCTTCCGCTTTTTAAAAAAATAAATAAAGCCTCGGTTCGATTGAACCGAGGCTTTATTTTGTGATATCGAGATTCTCTTACTTCACGAAGAACTTCTTGCCATTCTGGATGTAGATACCCTTCGTCGGGTTGTTGACTCTACGTCCCATCAGGTCATAGATCTTACCATCGTTCTTGGTCATCTGGATGTCTCTGATACCAGTACCATCAGCAGAAAGAATCACGTTATATACATAATACCAACCACTCTGAGAGATAGCCAGTTTGGTATTAACGGTCTCACCATTTGCAAATGAGATACCGGCATCAGGATTATTCCAAACCATGACATTAATCTTTGCACCGTCAATGCTCGAATCGTCGAGACGAATACTAATACCATTCTCATCATCGATGTATAAGCCGTCTTTACCTACGAATCCACCATCTGTCCAGTTCAAGAGACCGCTGAAACTCTCAATAGGATCATCCTCAGGATCATCTGGCTCTAAAAGCGTATAAAGTTTAATACCATCCTTACCATTCTTCAGGAAACTGAAGTCTGCTTCCTCAAACGTGTTCAGCATATTAGACATATCAATGGTGTTTGCCTTTTCGTCATCATCCAGGTTCACAGCCAGTCCGATAGTCTCAGGCGTACCAAGCGTACGGTCGCCGATAGTAACATATTTCTCTGTGAATGAGAATTCATCGACAATCAGATAGAAATTATTATCCTCTCCTTCCAAAGGAACACAGTCGAAGGTAATGGTCTGACAGCCGTTGGCACCAGAAGGAATCACATGTTTGCTGGCATCTTCAACACTTTCGAAATCACCTAACTCAAACGTCTTCCAATCCGCATCAATTGGGAAGGCACTTTCATCTCCAAAAGTATTGTAATCCTTATATTTGCCTGGGCCATAATGTGCCTGGGTACCAAGGTTAGTAGGTTTATCTGCCTTACAACGGAACTTAAACCTAAACTTCTCACCCTTCACCATCTTATGCAGCGTAGATACAAAGAACTGGCAAGTCCATCTTGCAGGAGCAGAGGTGCCAATCGAGTCACCATTATTCCAATAATACACATTCTTCATCTTGACATTACCATCATCGTCAAATTGCTGGTTGCCTTCTTCGTCAAGATCTTCTATCTCTCTGATCACATAACCTTTTACAGGTACGTGTACAGCCATCACACCAGGCTCGCCAGGAACCTCAACTACAGGTGCTTTTGTCTGCTCAGGCGTCTGGATGGTAAAGTTAGAGCACTCCCAATCTCCTTCGTTAGGACTTGTACCTGTAATATGATCATCAGAATAAATACCTTTTCTCATGAAATTAATCCATGCACCTGCATCATCACCTCCTTCCTGCGGATCTCTAATCTGGAGTTTAATATCATCAAAATAAATGACATTGGCATCCTCATCGGTACAGAGGTTGAAAGCAATACTCTGATAACCAGAAGTCTCCTGACTCTCTGTCACAGTAATCGGATCCAACTTAAGAGTTGTCCATTCGGTTGTATATTTAGGATTACCAAAGGCATTTGCATCAATGTATGTGCCTGGAACGCTATGGTTCTGAGTCTCAAAAGAACCCTCTCTATCAGCCTTCACCTTCAATTGCAGACGGATTTCCTTACCTTGAGGAATCGGTTGGGTAGCATAAATAAAGAACTGGCAGTCCCATGATCCATAAGTGCCATCATTACCGGTGTAGTCCTTTGTCAGGTTACCAGCGGCTTCACCTTCAGCCCTGGAACGGATCACAACCTTCACACAGTGATTGCTGGGATCAGCAGGATCCTCAACAACATTTGCCGTACCATCATAACGTACAGATTGGTCACCAGGCCACTCATGTACCCAGAAAGAGTTCCAAGCATCTGCCGAAACAGCATCGAGCGTTTCATAGGCAGGTGCTGTTCCCTCCAAGTCACCATTAACGATGACATTTGTCCAGTTTTTCTGTCCGAAGGCTGACCCAGCCATCAGGACAAAAGTCATTAAAGTAAAAAGTTTCTTCATAAAATAAATGTTATAGTTAATAATTAAAGTATAGTCATGACCTCACCCTTTTGGGGTGTCACAATCATTTTCAGTTGCAAAATTAGTATATTTTAATGAAAAGGACATTTTTTCATGTAACACAAACTTTGCAAAATGTATCTGCAATAAAATTTGTTATAATACAAAAACCTTATATTAAAAAATATTATATAAATTTGCATCCACAAAACGAATCAGCAAATCTTTATGTATAATTACACCTTATTATATATAATAGATATGCCAAAACGTGATAAACTATAAACAAATTAAAAATAATAACGTAACAAAAAATTTATGGAACAGAGACAAATCGCAAAACAACGGCGCCATTGGATGATTGCCGCCTGCGGACTGCTGATAGGAACCTCAGTTCTTCAGGGTTGTAAGGACGACCATGTGCTTACAGGTCAACCCGAGTGGCTGGGCAATTCTATCTATGAGCGTCTTGAGGAGGACGGCAATTTTACGACGACGCTTCGTTTGGTTGACGATCTGGGCCAGCATGAGGTGCTGAGCCACACAGGATCAAAAACCTTGTTTGCAGCCAACGACGATGCTTTTCAGCAGTGGTTTGCAAACAACAGTTGGGGGGTTCACAGTTACCAGCAACTTTCCCTATCGCAGAAGAAACTTCTGCTTAACAACTCGATGGTCAACAATGCCTATCTGATTGAGTTGTTATCGAATGGTCGGCCAGAGGGTGAGGATAACCATCCATCAGAGGGTCGCACTATGCGTCGCGAGACGGCAACCAGCATCTATGACTCCGTGCAGATTATGAAGCCAAGTCAGATGCCAAACACAGAGGTATGGGCCAAGTTCAAGGACAACGGCAAGAGCATTCCCATCTTAAGGGATGCCACACCCGCGCCCATGATCCATTTTTTGCCCGCCTTTATGAAGATCAACAAGATCACCAATACCGATTTGGACGTGCTGACCAACCATCAGGCCAATGATATCAACGAGGCCTGGGTGAATGGCAAAAAAGTCATTGAGCGCGACATTACCTGCAAAAACGGTTATATCCAGAAGGTGAATGGCGTCATTGAGGCATCGCCCAATATGGCAGAGATTATCCACCAGCACCCGCTCATGTCGCGTTGGGCAGAGTTGATGGACCGTTTCTGTGCCCCTTATTACGATGCGGAAGGCACAAGAGAATACGACCGACTGTATAATAGTCAGGACACCGCCTACGTGCTCCGTTACTACAGTGACCTGTCTGCTGGCGGAAGACCGAATGTAGAAACGCCCAATGGTGAGGCCGTCGCAGCCAAGTTGAAGTTTGACCCAGGATGGAACCAGTATATCAGTTCCTCAGGAGAATCCAACATGAACTACGATGCCGGTGCCATGTTTGTTCCCACGAACGAGGCTTTGGAGAACTGGTGGAACAAAGAAGGCAAAGACCTGAAGACGGAATATGGTGTGATTGACAGTATTCCTGAAACTACACTTGCCAAACTCATTAATGTCAATATGCGAGAAATCTTTACGGAGGCCATCCCCTCGAAATTCGATAAGGTCCTGAACGACGCCAAGGTTGAGATGGGCATTACGATGGCAGATGTCGATTCTTGCTTCATGGGTTGTAACGGTGTGGTCTATATGACCAACCGCGTCTTCACGCCGGCAGAGTTCGCTTCCGTCGCTTATCCTGCTCTGGCCCACCCGACAATCATGAATGTCATCTATTGGGCTATTTCTGCTGCCTCGAGTGTATCCTCAACTTATACTGGCACAGCACTACAACTTAACTTCCTTCCCTATCTGCTTTCCATGGACTCGAAGTACAGTCTGATTCTTCCCACCAACGACGCCATGCTGTGGTATGTTGATCCTGCAACCTACGGCAACGAGAAGGACGGGATGGAATATCCTGACCTGCTACAGTTCTTCTATGACGAGACGAAGGGTGATGACCAGAAAGTGAGAGCGTACCGCTATAAGTGTTTCGTTGATGAGAACGGTGGAATAACCATCGATGAGAGCGTTACCAGAACAGAAGTATCAAGCCGTGACGTTATTGATGACTGTCTGAAGCGCTTGATGGATCAGTTAATCATCGTCGGCGACATTGAGGATGGTCATGAGTTCTATAAATCCAAGGGCGGTACCCCCCTCCGGGTGAGCAAGGACTCTAACGGTCGCTTAACCATTGCCGGCGGCTGGCAGATAGATCGCAACAAGGCCCTGCCCGTCAATCCAGAGGATATTTACATCAAGGAAAATGGTAAATCGTATGTCCTCAACAGTCAGATGCCTTTGACGACAGACAAGTCAGTCTATCTGACACTGGATGAGCGCGAGGAGTTCTCAAAGTTCTTAGAGTTGTTAGATAACGACGGTGCAGACTTGCTAGCAACCACTGTGACAAAGAACAATCACGAAGCAGGTATGCTGAAAAAGGGAAGCAAAAACCTGAAATTGCTCGACAACTATAATTATACGATTTATGCGCCTACAAATAGTGCTATTCAAGAGTTGATTGACAAAGGTCTGCTGCCGACATGGGACGACTATGAGGCTCAGACCGAAGAGATCTGGGGCACTGAAGATGCCGCCGAGGAAGCCAAGGCCATCATCAAGGACATTATCGTCAGTTTCCTGCGCTACCATATCCAAGACCACGCTGTCATGATTGGCATGGCTCCTGAAAACGGTAAGTACGAGAATTCTTTCGAAACGATGAGACGTAATCTCGAGACTGGACGATTCATGCCCCTTATTGTCAACAATGAAGGAACCCAGATGTGGGTTAAGGACGAGCTTGGCAACAAACGCAACGTCGTGAAGACCGACGGACTCTATAATCGCATCTGCCGTGAATACTGGTTCAAGACCACTGGTCAGTGCTATATGGCATCGGATGCCGTCGTCCATCAGATAGACGGTGTGCTTCTTACCGAAGAGATGACGCCTTGGAAGAACAAACTTAATAAAGTAAGGAGGAAGTAAGGTATGAGAATACTCAGATCCATTATCATTATATTTGCGCTGATCACTGCAACAGCCATCAGTGCACAGGCACAAGAGATCACATCAGTTCACGGTAACGTGAGCGACGAGATGGGACCTCTGATGGGTGCCACTGTATGTGAGATCGACGGTAATGGCCGTATCATTGAGTCTGCCGTCACTGACCTGAACGGTAACTTCACCATGAGAGTCAGGAATTCCAAGGACAAGATCCGCTTCAGTTATGTCGGTATGAAGACTGTCACACAGCCTATCAATAAGACAAACTATAAGATTGTGATGACTGACAACACCACGATAGCCCCTGTGACCATCCAGTCGAAGAGGCGCGTCACTGGTAACGGTCTGCCCATCCCACAGCGTGAGGTGGCCAATGCCACCCAGACCTTCTCGATGAAGGAGGTGGAAGGTTTGTCCTTCACAACCATCGATGAGGCCATGGCGGGTCGTATCGCCGGTCTTGACATTATCGGAAACTCTGGTGACCTCGGTGCCGGTTCTACCATGCGTCTGCGTGGTGCCTCATCACTCTCGACACTGACCGACTCCAACCCACTGATTGTGGTTGATGGCAATGTGCGTCAGGTTGATCTCAACAACTTCGACCTGAACTCGGCCAACAATGAGAAGTTTGCAGAACTGCTTAACATCAACCCTGAGGACATCTCCGATATCCGCGTGCTGAAGGATGCCGCTGCTACAGCCATCTACGGTTCACAAGGCGGTAACGGTGTTATCGAGTTGACAACCAAACGTGGTGCACGCGGTAAGCCCAGATTGCAGTATTCTCTGAAACTGACGGGCACCTACCAGCCTAAGGGCTACAACCTGTTGAATGGTGATGACTACACCATGCTGCTGAAAGAGTCGTACTTCAATCCTGAGCAAAGTGATGCTGCCTCCAATATCCCTGAGTTAAACTACGACCCGTCGTTCTCAGAATACGAGCAGTACAATAACAATACTGACTGGCGTGATGCCGTCACCCAGTGGGGTCTCCGCCAAAACCATTACGTCACCGTGAGCGGTGGTGGTGAGAAGGCTCTCTTCCGTATCGGTGCTGGTTACGACCATGAGACGGGTACAATGATCCAGCAGAAACTGCAGCGTTTCTCCACCCGTGTGGCTCTTGACTATAATGTCAGTGAGCGCATCCGCGTGAGCACCAATTTCGCCATGACCTATACGAAGAACGACAGAAACTCGGACGGTCTGCTGGATATCGCCATGAAGAAGATGCCGAACATGAGCATCTATGAGCAAGATCCTGTGACCGGTAAGGACACCGATAAATATTACACCATGCTGCAAAGCGGTAGTCAGAGGTTCAACAACGACCAAAAAGGATACGTGAATCCAGTAGCCAGTGCCTATCTGGCCAAGAACAAGCAGACCAGTTATGACATGACGCCTGAGTTGATCATCCAATATCAGTTGCTCGGTATGGACGATGACCACTGGCAGTTGAACTGGCGTGGTTCTGTCTATATGAACATTGCCAACCGCTATGACAACAGTTATTATCCGCAGGAACTGAAGACTGTATCCTGGGATCAGGGCGTCAACAAGACCCACGACGGCTCTTCAAAGAGCGTCTCGTTTAACACAAAGCATACGCTGACCTTGATTCCAGCCTTTAAGAACAAGGATCACTCCTTTATGATGTTGGGCCGCTTTGAACTAACAAGTGGATCCTCCACAAGTCAGTCGGAAGACAAAACGGGTGCCCCGACGGGTATCACCACCACTCAGGGCGGTGGTCGTATTACCAGCCTGAGTTCTAACTTCAACCAGAATCGCTCCATGTACTACACGGCTTCTGCCCACTATGCTTATAAAGGACGCTACATTTTGGATGCTTCGCTGCGTGCCGACGGTACCACAAAATTCGGTCCTGGCAACCGTTGGGGTTTCTTCCCCTCCGTCTCTGCCAAGTGGATCATCAGCGATGAGCCTTGGATGGAACCCACCAAGAAGTGGTTGTCGATGTTCGCCATCCGTCCCAGTTGGGGCCGTACGGGCCAGCAGCCTGGTCAGGACTACCTCTACACCTCGAAATATGGTTCCACCGACCGATACATCGACATGCAGGCCATGAAACCGAATAACATCCGCTTGACCGATATGAAATGGGAGATCCATGAGAGTTGGAACGGCGGTATCGACTTAGGTTTCTTCAACGATCGTCTGACCCTGACCATCGAAGGTTACTCTCAGACGACGACGGATATGCTGATGTCTAATTTCCGCATCCCGTCGAATGCCGGTTTCGAGACCATCCCCTATAGTAACAACGGTAAGATGCGCAATACTGGTTGGGAGTTCCACATTAGCAGTAACCGCATCATTACCATCGGCAAGAAGTTCTGGGTGGATGTGAATGCCAACTTCGGTAACAACCGCAACGAACTGCTCGAACTCGACGAGAACCTGTTAGACAACCTGAATACCACCTATGGTTTCTCAAACGGCGAGACTCTGCAGCGCGTACAGTTGCACAACCCGTTAGGCGCTATCTACGGCTTCCGTTACAAGGGTGTCTATCAATACAATTATTCTACCTTTAACCGTATGACACCTGAGGAGCGTGCCCAGTTCCTCGCTGAAGGAAAGACGGCTCCTGTTGCGCTGGATAAAGACGGTGCACTGATTGTTGACGGCAAGGGTGACCCTGTCCGCATGATGTTCAACTACACCAACGATGCCACGGGTCGCAACTACCGCTTCAACGGTGGTGATGCCATTTATGAGGATATCAACCATGACGGTCAGATCAATGCGCTCGACATTGTCTATCTCGGCTCCTCACTGCCTAAGTTGACTGGTGGCTTCGGCTTCTCGATCACATACGGCGACTGGCGTCTGAGCACCCAGTTCACCTACCGTTTCGGTAATAAGATTATCAACAAAGCCCGTTTGAATGCCGAGGCTATGACTGGTAACAACAATCAGAGTCAGGCCGTGAACTACCGTTGGCGTAAGGAAGGTGACGTGACTGAGATTCCACGTGCCATGTACGGTGACAACTCGAACTATAACACGCTGATCAGCGACCGCTTTGTTGAAGACGGTTCTTATCTGCGTATGGGTTATGCACAGGTGAACTACAACATCCGCAGGAAATACGCACAGGCGCTTGGCGTAAACCGCATCAGCCTGTATCTCAGTGCCAACAACCCATTCGTTCTTACGAAGTACTCTGGTGTTGACCCGGACATCTCGAGCGGTGGTTACTCTCCCGCTATCGACAACTCCCAGACACCCCGTTCACGTTCCTACACTTTAGGTATCACTGTTGAGTTCTAAAAAGATACGAATATGAAAAAAATACATTATTATATAGTATGCGCCATTTGCGCAATCTGTGGCTTCACTTCCTGCTCAGACTTTTTGGAGATCAAGCCTCAGAACGAAATTATCCTGGAGGATTTCTGGAATGAGAAGGCCGATGTGGAAGCCATCATTGCAGGCTGCTACTCAGGAATGCAGTCGGAGGCGGTCATCAAACGCATGATGGTCTGGGGCGAGTTCCGCAGCGACAACATCGGTCCAGGCAGTAACGTTCAATCCGACGGAAACCTCGAGAAGATTCTGAAGGAGAACATCGATGCCAAGAACTCCTACACCAACTGGTCAGGCTTTTATTCTGTCATCAACCGCTGCAACACGGTCATCAAGTATGCCCCTGCCGTAGCCGCCGATGACCCTGCTTATACGGAAAGCGAGTTACAAGCCAACATCGCCGAAGTGGTGACACTCCGTAGCCTCTGCTACTTCTACTTGATCCGTGCCTTCCGCGATGTACCTTTCTCAAGGGAAGCCTTTATCGACGACAGCCAAACGATGGACCTGCCCGCCACCAAATTCGATGACGTGCTTGACTCGCTGATCTACGACCTGGAAGGCGTCAAGAACAATGCTGTGAAACGCTATCCGGTGACTAAGGAGATGTACCAGACCGGTCGTGTCACCCAGGATGTCATCTACGCATTGCTCTGCGAACTTTATCTCTGGAAGAAGGATTATCAGAACTGTATCAATTATGCAGACTTGGTTATCGCGTCGAAGAAGGCAATCTATGAAGAGAACCGCCAGAAGCGTACTACTTCCTCACGCGATGATGAATACTTAGATCGTTTCAATGGCTTCCCATTGGTGAGCAACTCGAGTTCAAGCAACTATTATGGGGATGCCTATACCGTCTTGTTCGGTAGAGACAGAAACTATACAGATGAAGCCAACCAGGAAATCATCTTCCAGTTGGTCTTTGACGACGACCCCGAAGGAAGCGGCATGATAGCTAACGCTGCTGTCAACTCATTCTACGGCAATTCACAATCGACCACCGGTCTGGTGGCTCCCTCTGACTACATCTATTCTCAGATTGAGGCGACTGGAAATGATCGCAAGGTATATGCCGATAAGAATAAGATGTACGACGCCCGCATCTATACGAATTGTCTATACAGAGGCGGCAGTAGCGGCAGTAGCGACAAAGCCATTAGAAAATATGCAGCGAGTTCGATTGACATCTCGGGTATTACAGGTACACTGGAAGCAAGTTATTCTATCTACCGGCAGAACCAAAATGGATCAAACTGGATTATCTATCGTCTGACCGACATCATGCTTCTCAAGGCAGAAGCCTTGACACAGATGATGCGTGAGGAAGGTGAAGAAACCAGCGACTACAACAAATCTCTTTTGGACAGGGCCTTTACCATAGTCAATGCAGTTAACAAGCGCTCTCTCTGCCAAAGCCAACTTGCAGACACCCTTCTCAGAAGCGCCTACAACACCAAGGGTGATATGGAGAATCTGGTTCTTCAAGAACGCCAGCGCGAACTGATGTTCGAAGGCAAACGGTGGTTCGACCTCGTTCGCCTCTCACAGCGTAACGGCAACACCCGAGATTTGGCTGCGGCTGCGTTGCAGAAAGCCACGACTGGTGCAGGACTGATCAGCAACCATCTGGCAAAGATGGATGCCATCTATTGGCCCTACAATCTTGACGAGATGAAGGTCAACCTGAATCTTGTTCAGAATCCGGCCTTCGGCAGTGGCGAAGACGAAAGTTACCAAAAGACGACTAAAAAATAATATAAGATATGAGACGTAACAATATATTCAAAGGATTTCTGGGAGGACTGCTCATTGCCATGCTGACTCCCCTGAATACACTGATGCTGACAAGTTGCTCCGACGAGCCGGACAGCGAATATTTCTACACCTTCACGGGTGAAATGATGAGCGACTGGCTGAAGAGCCCCGATCGTCCGCAATACAGTGAATTCGCAGAGATTGTAGAGAGAGCCGGCCTGATGAACCTCCTTGCTACCTATGGCCACTATACCTGTTTTGCTCCATCCAACGATGCTGTGGATAAATTTTTGCAGAGCCGTGGCCTTAGCAGTGTCTCACAGTTGAGCGATGCCGACTGCGATACCATCGCCCGTACACACCTGATTTCATACATGTACACCACCTATGATATGGTTGGACATAAAATGCCAACGGTAAACATGCTGAACCGTTATTTGGCAACAGAACCGGGTTTCGACAACGACAGCAATGCCGTCATCGTTCTTGAAGGGCTGGCCAAAATCATTTTCGACCTGAAGGACGACTCTGTGGAAAACGGTATCGTGCAGCCCATCGACATGGTGATTGAGAAATCTAACAGTTATATTACTGACCTGATGCGTGAGAATCCTAAGATCAGCACCTTCTATAGTGCCCT
>JAGCPK010000008.1 GCA_017965725.1 Prevotella sp. | reverse complement strand
GATGAGCTCGGGCTCGTTGCCCTTGCCTTTGTACTCCCAGCAGCCTACGTAGAAGTAGTTCTCGTCGTCGCGCTTAGCCTCGCCTTCCTCGGTCTGGTACTCCTCGCGGAAGTGACCGCCGCAGGACTCGTTACGAGAGAGGGCGTCGAAAGCGACGAGCTGACCCATCGTGAAGAAGTCGCGCAGGTGGATAGCCTTGTCAAGCTCGATGTTCAGGCCTTCCTTGGTGCCGGGAACGAAGAGGTTCTCGTCGAACTCCTTCTCCAGTTCGTGCATCTTCTTCAGACCAATCTTCAGGCCCTCAGCGGTGCGACCCATACCTACATACTCCCACATGATGTGGCCCAGTTCCTTGTGGATAGAGTCCACAGAACGCTTACCCTTGATGTTCAGCAGACGGTCGAGCTCTGCGTCCACCTTCTTCTCAGCCTCCTCAAACTCAGGCAGATCGGTAGAGACCTTCGGCCATACAGCCTGATCAGCCAGATAGTTCTGGATGGTGTAAGGCAGCACGAAGTAACCATCAGCCAGACCCTGCATCAGAGCAGAAGCACCCAGACGGTTAGCACCGTGGTCAGAGAAGTTACACTCACCGATAGCGAACAGACCAGGAATAGAAGTCTGCAGCTCATAGTCAACCCAGATACCACCCATCGTGTAGTGGATAGCAGGATAGATCATCATCGGCTTGTAGTACTTCACGCCATTAATCTCGTTGGCTACATCGCCAGGGAATACGTCGGTGATCTCCTCGTACATCTCGAAGAGGTTACCATAACGCTGCATGATGATATCGATGCCCAGACGGTTGATAGATTCAGAGAAGTCGAGGAACACGGCCAGACCGGTATTGTTCACACCAAAGCCCTTGTCGCAACGCTCCTTAGCGGCACGAGAGGCCACGTCACGAGGCACGAGGTTACCGAAGGCAGGATAACGGCGCTCCAGATAGTAGTCGCGATCCTCCTCAGGAATCTCCCAGCCCTGTTTTGTTCCAGCCTGCAGAGCCTTGGCATCTTCAAGCTTCTTGGGAACCCAAATACGACCGTCGTTACGCAGTGACTCAGACATCAGCGTCAGCTTAGACTGCTTGTCACCATGAACGGGGATACAAGTGGGGTGAATCTGAACGTAAGAGGGATTTGCAAAGTAAGCACCCTTGCGATAGCACTGAACGGCTGCGGTGCAGTTACAACCCATAGCGTTGGTGCTCAAGAAATAAGTGTTACCATAACCACCAGTAGCAATTACGACTGCGTTTGCGCTGAAGCGAACCAACTTACCAGTACAAAGATCCTTGGCGATGATACCACGAGCGCGTCCGTCAACGATCACGACATCTTCCATCTCATAACGGGTGTAGAGCTTTACCTTACCAGCCTTCACCTGACAACTCAGAGAACTGTAAGCACCGAGCAGCAACTGCTGACCCGTCTGACCCTTGGCGTAGAATGTACGGCTTACCTGAGCACCACCGAATGAACGGTTAGCCAGCATGCCACCATACTCACGAGCAAAGGGAACACCCTGAGCCACGCACTGGTCGATGATATTGTTAGAAACCTCAGCCAGACGATAAACGTTGGCCTCGCGAGCACGATAGTCACCACCCTTCACGGTATCGTAAAACAGACGATAGACAGAGTCACCATCGTTCTGATAGCACTTGGCGGCGTTGATACCACCCTGAGCGGCAATTGAGTGAGCGCGACGGGGAGAATCCTGAATACACAGGTTAATCACATTGAAGCCCATCTCACCGAGTGAAGCAGCTGCAGAAGCACCAGCCAAACCAGTACCAACGACGATCACGTCAAGTTTCAGCTTGTTCTTCGGGTTGACCAGACGCTGATGAGCCTTATATTCCTTCCATTTCTCAGGCACTGGACCTGCGGGAATCTTAGAATCAATTACTTTTGCCATAATTCTTTCAAATTTAAAAGTTGATAATTAGCAGCAGCTACCGCCACCACAGCAAGCACCGTCACAAAGGCTTGGAGCGCAACCGAATGCGAATGCCAGAACCACGACCAAGAAGCAGATCATCAGCAGTGTCACATAAATGAGACCGATAATCTTCCAGCGGCAGAACCAAGTCTTACCATTCCAACCGAGGGTCTGAAGGGCTGACCAGAAACCATGAGAGAGATGGAACCAGATGGCTACGAGCCAAATGATGTAAAGCACCACGAATACGGGATTCGAGAAGGTCTCCTTGATCCATCCGAAACCATCAGTCGGGCTGATAGCAGGCATAGCACCGATGAGTTCTGCGAACATCATGTTGTACCAGAAGTTCCAAAGGTGCAGCAATAAGCCAAGCAGAATGATGATTCCGAGAACGAGCATGTTCTTTGAAGCCCACTCCACCTTACCGGCATTCACCGTCGTAGATACTTCATAGCGGTTGTCACCGCGAGCCGTACGGTTCTGCGCAGTCAGGATGAATGCGTAAACAATGTGAATCACTGCCAAGGCAGCCAAACCAAGTGTAGCCACAACGGCATACCAGTTGGCACCCAGGAATTCGCAAATCATGTTGTAACCCTCTTCCGAGAAAAGCGCCACCACGTTCATGCAACCATGAAAGGTCAGGAACAGAATCAGCGCAATGCCCGTAACAGACATTACAACTTTTCTACCAATTGATGAATTGATTAACCACATAAGTTGTTGATTTTAAATTATTTAAATGAATTGTTAATACGTTCGAATAATAGGCTTTAGGTATTTAGCAACACCTTGAGAGCGCAAAATTACTTAAAAATAATGATAAATCAAAGAAAAATGCGGGAAATTTTCACTAATTATTCGAAATTTATGCTTACTTTTGCGGAGAAATTACTTTTTAAGGATGAAATTCAACTATGATGTGATAGTCATTGGGGGTGGTCACGCGGGGTGCGAAGCAGCCTGCGCCAGTGCCAATATGGGAGCCAAGACCTGTCTCGTGACAATGGACATGAACAAGATTGCCCAAATGTCGTGCAATCCAGCCGTTGGTGGTATCGCCAAAGGACAGATAGTGCGCGAGATTGACGCCCTTGGAGGTCAGATGGGCCTCGTGACGGATGCGACATCTATCCAGTTCCGTATGTTGAATGTCGGCAAGGGACCAGCCGTTTGGAGTCCAAGGGCCCAGTGCGACAGAGGGAAATTCATCTGGCAGTGGCGCAAGACGCTCGATGAAACAAAGAATCTCGATATCTGGCAGGATCAGGCAGATGAACTTTTGGTAGAAGACATTGCATCTTCCGACGGACCGAAAGTCAGAGCCATCGGTGTGAAGACGATATGGGGTGCAGAAATCTATGCGAAATGTGTGATTGTGACTGCTGGCACCTTTCTCAACGGTTTGCTCCATATTGGAAGGAAGATGATTGCAGGAGGGCGCATTGCAGAACCTGCTGTCGAGCATTTCACAGAAAGCATTACCAAACATGGTGTCACCTCGGCTCGTATGAAGACCGGCACTCCTGTACGCATTGACAAACGTTCTATTCACTTCGATGAAATGGAGATTCAGCCTGGTGAGACACGACCCTATCAGTTCAGTTACATGGACAAGGGTGGAGCCTTGAAACAACTCCCCTGTTGGACTGTAAACACCAATGCCGAAGTACACGAAGTACTTCGCAGCGGATTGGCAGACTCCCCACTCTATAATGGACAGATACAGTCAATAGGTCCACGTTATTGTCCATCGATAGAAACGAAACTCGTTACCTTCCCTGACAGGGAAAAGCATCCTTTGTTTTTGGAGCCAGAGGGTGAGGACACCAACGAGATGTACCTCAATGGTTTCTCATCTTCCCTTCCGATGGATGTGCAGATAGAGGCCTTGAAGAAAATGCCCGCTTTCCGAGACTTGAAAGTCTATCGGCCAGGCTACGCGATAGAGTATGATTTCTTCGACCCCACCCAACTCTGTCATTCGCTGGAATCAAAGATAATAGAAAACCTCTTTATGGCAGGACAAGTGAATGGCACTACAGGGTATGAAGAGGCAGCAGGACAAGGAACGATGGCAGGCATTAACGCTGCACTAAAGGCAGGAAGTGAGAGTAACACCATGTATGAACCATTTATCCTTCACCGTGATGAAGCCTATATCGGCGTTCTTATTGATGACCTGGTGACAAAAGGTGTGGATGAGCCCTATCGAATGTTCACCTCTCGGGCCGAATATCGCATCCTACTGAGACAGGATGATGCTGATGCACGTCTCACCGAAAAGGCATACAAATTAGGTCTGGCAAAACGAGACCGCTATGACTGGTGGATGGAGAAAAAACAGCATATCGAAGAAATCAAGAACTTTTGTCAGGACTTCGCGATAAAACCGAAACTTATCAATTCCGCCCTGGAAGCGCTCGGCACTACTGCACTCCAATATGGTTGTAAATTAGTCGATTTAGTCAACCGTCCTCAGTTGAATCTCACCAATCTATCGGAAATCATTCCGCGACTGAAAGAAGTATTAAACCGGCCGAATAATCGTAAGGAAGAAATTGCTGAGGCCGCAGAGATACGAATGAAATATAAAGGATATATCGAGCGTGAGAAGATGGTGGCAGAAAAGATGCACCGATTAGAGAACATCAAGATCAAAGGCCACTTCAACTACGAAGAGTTGCAAGGTCTCTCCACCGAGTGTCGCCAGAAACTGATGAAGATACAACCAGAGACATTGGCACAGGCCAGTCGTATCCCAGGAGTCTCTCCGAGCGATATCAATGTGCTCCTGATTCTGATGGGGAGATAATGTTCCACGTGAAACAAACAACAAGTAGCAACAATTATAACTTATTGATTATGAATACAAAATTATTGATTGACAATCTGCGTTGCGTGCCAGATTTCCCTAGGAAGGGTATTAATTTCCGTGATGTGACAACGCTCTACAAAAGTGCCGAATGTATGAAAGAAATGCTTGACGAAATGGAGCGACTTTACAAAGATAAAGGTATTACTAAAATCGTCGGCGTTGAGAGTCGAGGTTTTGTGATGGCTTCAGCATTAGCAGGAAGATTAAATTGTGGCGTGGTACTTGCCCGTAAACCAGGCAAACTACCAGCAACGGTCATTAAAGAATCTTTTTCAAAAGAATACGGCGTGGATACCGTTGAGATGCACCTGGACTCCATCAATGAAAATGATGTAATACTCATACATGACGATCTCCTAGCAACAGGTGGAACTGCTAAGGCAACATATAAACTCGTAGAACATTTCCATCCTAAGAAGGTATATATGAATTTCATCATTGAAATTACTGACGAAGGGTTGCACGGACGTGATCTCTTTGAAGGTATTGAACTCACTACACTCTTGACCGTCTAACAACGTTCCACGTGAAACAAGAAATCGCAAAAGGCCTTTAAACAATAGGATTTAGGGAGATGACAAGAGAAGAGGACGAGAAGAGGTTGGAATATCTGAAAGGAATCGTCAGCAGGTTACCAAACAAGCCAGGCAGTTACCAGTTCTATGACGAGACCAAGACCATCATCTATGTGGGCAAGGCGAAAAATCTCAAGGCGAGGGTCTCGTCCTACTTTCACACAGAAGTGGATCGTTTTAAGACCAAAGTACTCGTCAGCAAAATCTTCGACATCAGTTATACTGTAGTTAATACAGAAGAAGATGCTTTGCTACTCGAGAACTCTCTCATCAAGAAATACAATCCACGCTACAATGTTATGCTGAAGGATGGCAAGACCTACCCTTCTATTTGTATCACCAACGAATACTTCCCTCGTATCTTCAAAACCCGTACCATCAACAAGAAATGGGGTACATATTACGGGCCTTATGCACATGTTGGGGCAATGTACGAAATACTAAATTTAATTAAGGAAATCTATCATCCCCGTACTTGTCGACAACCCATCACCAAGGAAGGCGTTGAGACTAGTAAATATAAAGTCTGTCTGGACTATCACATCAAGAAATGTATGGGTCCGTGCGTGGGCAAACAAACCTACGAAGACTACCAGAAAAACATCCTTCAGGCCCGTGAAATCTTAAAAGGGAACACCCGTCAAATACTACGAGAACTCAAAGATGAGATGCTCCAATTAAGTGAAGAATTGAGGTTCGAAGAGGCAGAGGAATTGAAGCGGAAATACATTGCGCTCGACACATTTGTGAGCAAGAGCGAGGTAGTAAGCCATACCATCAATAACGTGGATGTCTTCTCCATTACAAGCGATGAGAAGATTGCTTTCATCAACTATCTTCACGTCTCTAACGGCAACGTCAACCAAAGTTTCACCATCGAATACAAGAAGAAACTGGAAGAATCTGACGAGGAACTATTAGAACTTGGCATCACCGAATTGAGAGAGCGTTTCAAGAGCGATGCAAAGGAGATTATCGTGCCTCAGGAAGTGACCATAGAGTTGGAAAACGTGAAGTTTACCGTACCCAAATTAGGCGATAAAAAGACCCTTCTCGACTTGTCGATTATGAACGGTAAGCAGTACAAATTCGACCGTCTAAAGCAGGCCGAGAAGTTGAATCCAGAACAGAAGCAAGTACGTTTGATGAAGGAGCTTCAGGAAAAGCTTCACCTACCTAAAATACCCTATCAGATTGAGTGTTTCGACAACTCAAATATCTCTGGTACAGATGCTGTGGCGGCTTGCGTCGTTTTCAAGAAAATGAAGCCCTCAAAACGCGACTATAAACACTACAATATCAAGACCGTTACAGGGCCCGACGACTATGCTTCGATGAAGGAAGTAGTACACCGTCGCTATACCCGTCTTATCGAGGAAGAACAACCCCTACCCGACCTTATTATCGCTGATGGTGGCAAGGGGCAGATGGAGGTCATCAGGCAGGTGATTCAAGACGAACTCAACCTTGATATCCCCATTGCAGGCCTTGCAAAAGATGATCGCCACCGTACCAACGAATTGCTTTACGGCTTCCCTCCAATACATATCGCTCTAAAGCTGGACAGCGAACTTTTTCATGTCCTGACACAGATTCAGGATGAGGTTCACCGCTTCGCTATCGAATTCCATCGAAATAAGCGTTCTAAGCGCGCTTTACAGTCGGAGCTTGACAATATCCCAGGCGTCGGTCCCAAGACGCGTGACGGACTTCTGAATGCCCTCAAATCAGTCAAGAAGATCCGTGAGGCAGAACTCGAAACGCTCAGCGACATTATAGGCCCCTCCAAAGCCCAGATTGTTTACAACTACTTCCACCAAACCGTATC
>JAGCPK010000087.1 GCA_017965725.1 Prevotella sp. | reverse complement strand
GGTCGGCATATTCAGTGCGTCGCCTGATACCATTTCGTTTTCTTCAGCCCGACGGAGCGCGTATTGTGACTTGGAGCGGAAGTTGTTATGCCAGAATAGGCACGGATGTCATTGAAGCCGTTGCTGGCGGAATAGTATTGGGCGGTATGCGCTTTGTAAGGGACGGTCAACTCCAGTTGGCGGTTAAAGGCATCGAGCAGATTCTGGTCGGCGCAGAGGTGGGCGATGTAGTCGCCGAGGTCGTAGAACAACGGGGGATTATAGCCATCCATCCTTTGCACGTCGGACAACAGGGCGTAGTCAAATTCCTGTGTCAGATTGATGTCCCTCACAATCGCGGCCAGCGCGTCGAGTTCGCGGCAATCGGTCACGGCAATGGTGCCGCAGGGCGTGGTGTAGTGGCTGTAGAAATCGAGGAAGGTCTGGCAGAGGGCGGCGTAATCGACGGTGCCGACGAGGTGGCGGGTACAGAGGTGATAGGGGAAGCCGTAAATCATGATTTCCGTTGGACAGCCGATGAGATAGTTGGTCACGTCCTTGAGGTCGTAGGCGGCTTCGACGGATGACATGAAGCAGTCGTCGAACATAATGTACTCCATCCGCATCCCTGCGTCGCCGATGGCATCGGCCAGCGTCGTGGTCTCTATCTGATACTCACTTGTAAATCCGCCAAACCATCTTGTCTGAGGCACATCACCGCGCTCGAAGTGGTATTGGCTCCGTGCCCGACTTGTGCTGACGGGGAGCCAGCCCATACCGTGACAGCCCACGATGAGCGAGTACCGACAGGCGGGGGCAATGGCTCGCACATCGTTTAGCATCGTCGTGATGTTCTCGCGCTGCGTGAAGTCGGGCTGACTGTAGAACATCAGCGTATCACGGACGCCTTGTTCCTGCCGTAGTTCTATCACGTTGGCCCTGCTCTTGGTCGATGAAATGACGACGATGACGCGCTCGTTCTTCTGCAGTCCGCCCTTGATGGCAGTCTCGAAATCCGCAATGTTCTGCTCGAAATACGGTGTCATGTTCGTTGACCACGGCATGAAGAAGATGACCGTCTGCTCCGTCGGTTCATCAATCAGCTCGTCGTCATCGTGGCATGACGTGAATAGGCATGATGCTAATAGAAGAGTCAACAATTGAAGGATTTGTCTGTAAAGTTTCATTGTGTCTTATATTCGTTTATATAATACAAATGGTAGATTTTTATTGATGATGGCGAGAAAGTGCCAACGCTTTGTGACGTATACTTTGGATTTCTTCTTGCGAATAGCGGAAATAATCTGATGGGCAACCTTCTCGACGGGCATCACCCAAAACAGGCCATCACCTTTAGCCATTACTGTATCAACGAGACCTGGACGAATGTCAGTAACTGTTATGCTACCACCGCTCTTATAAGCTTTCTTACGCAAAGCTTCCATGTAGTTAATCTGGTAGGCTTTAGTCGCACTATAGGCAGGTGCCATTGGTTCGCCACGTAATCCGCCAACAGAAGTGACTGCTACGAGGTGACCATGACCTTGCTGCTCGAAGATGTGGTAGAGTGTATCAATGACAAATGTCCAGCCTCTTACATTTGTATCAATCGCAGGACATTCCAAAGCATAGTCAAGTGAGGGATTGAGGTCGCCAGTACCAGAGCAAACGATGGCGAGGTCAATGTGTTCCAACTTTGCGCAAAGCGTGTGAATGGCCTGCTCGATTTCTTCTTGTCTGGTAATGTCCGCCGTGGCTGAGAATGTCGTGTCGGGATGCTCTTGGAGCAGTTCGTCAAGCAGATATGTCCGTCGGCCAACGATGCCCATGCAGTTGCCCTCAGCAGCGTACTTTTCAAAAAGCGCCCTTCCTATGCCTGAAGTTGCTCCAATGATAATGATGGTTTTCTTGTTCATTGTTTTTGCTTACGATTTAATCCTGTTCTCAATCCATTTCCTTATCTCCTTCCCAAACACCTCTTCTGCATAATCTAAAAGAAGGGTTGTAGAGGTTATTTCACGTTCAGCCACTCCCTGCATGAACTCGAAAAAACGCTGTTCGCCTACTTTTTGTTCCAAGTCATACAGGAGCAAGGCACCTTTATTATATAGGGCATCGTAAGCTTCAGGAGCATCACGATCAATCTCGTAGATGGGGCAAGCATGGCGGGCATTTTCGCGGCAGGCTTCTAGATAACAGTCGAAAACGTGCTTGTCAAAATGGCACTTGATGTACCACAGCATGCTGAACTCAGCAAAGCCTTCGTTGAGCCAGTCTTCCCAACTAAATGTCGGCGCCTTGTTCCACCAGAAATGACCCATTTCGTGGCCAATGGCGGTTTTGAAGTGCTCGCTGAAGCGTTTCGTCGCATAGGCAATGAAATTTTTGCGGCTGATATCACCACCACGACGTGGCACAACAAGGAATTTCATGTAGTCGTTGCTGGGATTGGTTTTGAACAAGCGGGTATAGAATTGCAGTGCCTCTCTGCATGCGACCAACGCAGAGTCGGCATCTGCATCGGCGAAGTCGGTATAGACTACTTCGAATGTACGTCCATCACTGGTCATCTTCTTCGATTTGAGTGTTGGCGAGGCCACAATCTGAAGGTCGAAACCTCCCCACGGTTGCAACATTTCCCACTTGTCATCCTTGTATTTTACAATGCCCGAGCCGCTGACCGTGTAGCCTTCGTTGATGGAAACAGAGACGTTTG
>JAGCPK010000086.1 GCA_017965725.1 Prevotella sp. | reverse complement strand
CATCATGCGTTATGCCGAGGTGCTGCTCAACTATGCTGAGTGCTGCCTCCGTACGGGTGATGCTGCCACTGCCAAGACCTATATCAACATGATTCAGGAGCGCGCCGGTTCGAAGACCATCAGTGACAACGTCGATCTGATTACCCTGAAGAAGGAGAAGTCGTTCGAGTTGTGGTTCGAGGGTTGCCGCTATCAGGACATCATGCGCTGGAGCAAACTCGACAACGACGCCTACGATCAGGAGTGTATTGCACGTCTGAAGCAGCAGGGAAAGCATATTCCTCACCTCTGCGACAAACTGTCTGAGATGCCTGATGATATTGAAGGCGTGAAGGAAGACGTGGTTTGGGAGAATGGCGATGAGGCCAACAGCCGTTTCTTCATTGTTCACACCCATGAGGCTCAGGATGCAGGCTTCGAAGTTGGTTGGCAGGAGAAGCATCGTCTCTTCCCCTATCCGACAAATATTCTGCAGAACAACCCGAACCTCAAGCAGAATGAGGGTTGGTAATATGTTTGGACCTACAAAGGTTAGTTAGTTAGATAGTTGTCATTTCAATTTATGTTGTTTTGGCGACCCATAGAGGTGCTGTATCGTGAGATACGGCACCTTTTTTGTGTCTGGAGTAAATTGAATCGTGCAATAGTTTTACATCGGTACTGACTTGGCAAGTCAGTACCGATTGAACACTATTATGGATGCAATGATTAAAGTTTGCTCGTACTTTTTATTTATAGTCGCGGATGCGGACATCGATACCAGAACCGGCCAGTTTCAGGACAGCCTGAGAGATAGGCGTCTCGCTATAGTGGTAGGGGAAGAGCACTTTGGGTGAGATCGTGCGCGCTGCCTTTGCCAACTGATCAACAGTCATCGTATAGGGTTGGTTGCAGGGTAGGAAGGCAATGTCGATATCCTTGATATCAGCCATCTCGGGGATGTCCTCGGTGTCGCCAGCGATATAGATGCGCAAACCGTCAAGGGTAAGGATGTAACCGTTGTCGCGACCCTTCGGGTGGAACTGTGTACGACCCTCTGTATAGTTGTAGGCTGGAACAACCTCGATCTTGATATCTTCCGCATACTGAATGCTGTCGCCGTTCTTCAGGGGGAGGCTGTTTCGGAACATGTTATACACGGCTGTGTTGGAATAGACGGTGGTTGCCGGCGTACGGACACAGGCGATAGCCTCACGTTCAAAATGATCTTTGTGCTCATGAGTGATGAGGATGATGTTGGCCTTCGGGAACTGGGCGTAGTCGGTAATAGGCTTAACACCGGCACCTACGGGGTCAATCTGAATCTCCGTACCGTTGTAATTGATTTCAATACTGGCGTGCTTGATGCACGTAATGGTCACTTTCTTGCCGCTCTTGGTGGTGAACTCATCGACCTTCTGGGCGGCATTGCAACTGGCTGCTGTCAGACAGCCGAGGGCAATGGTCAATAAACTTTTCTTCATATTTCTATATATCAATTATCACTTATTATTCATCACTTTCCAATGGGAGTGTGATGACGAAACGTGCACCAGGGCCTTTGAAGGTCTTGTCGAGGAGTACAATACCGCCAATACGCTTAACAAGTGTACGACAGAGCGGTAGTCCGAGACCGAGACCTTCCTTAAAGGCATCGAGTTTGACGAAGCGCTCAAAGATATGCTCTGCCTCTTCTGCAGGAATTCCACGGCCCGTATCTTCCACTGCCAGAATCAACTGTATGCCAAAAACAGAAGCCTTCAAGGTAATGGTGCCTTGCTCTGTGTTCTTGATGGCGTTGTCAACAAGCACTCCAATGGCTCGCTTGAGCATGACTTCGTTGGTGGTTATCGTGAAATCATCGCTGATAGTGGTTTCGAAGGTCAGTTGCGTGTCTTGATTTGCAAGACTTTGGTTTTCCTGCAATAGATCACGGAGCATGTCGTTGATTTCCACTTTGTCTTCCTTCACGGCTTCTTCAGACGACTCGCTGAGCGACAGTTCCAGCATCTCGTCGATGAGTGAGGTAATCTGGTGGGTGCTCTTCTGCATCATCTGTGCCATGTGTTGCCGTTCCTCCGTATGGCTGGTCAACTCTGGATCAGCAATGATCTGGGCAAAGCCGCTGATGATGTTCAGTGGTGTGCGCACCTCATGACTGACATTTTGGATAAAGGCTGACTTCATACGGTCAGACTCCAAGGCGTGGTTGTAAGCAATCTTCAATTCCTTCAGGTGCTTGCGGCGAGACAATATGATATAGGAAAGTGCAGTCACGAGTAGTCCTAAGAGCAGGAGTCCGACACCCATGCCGATGAGTCGGTTGCGAGCCGTCTGCTTCTCCATCTCTTCTAGTCTTAACTGATCGCTGATGCTCCGCATACTATTTATCAGAACCACGTTGTTGACTGAGTCATTGGTTGATGTGGCCTCCTTGAGTGTCTTGTATGCCTCCTCCCAGCGTCCCGACTTCGCTAAAATCTCTGTAATGGTGCCTTTGGCTTCGTCGCCCAATTCTTCCTTGGCGAGGGCGATGGCCTCGTCGGTCTTACCGATACTGGCAAGGTAATAGACCTCCATGCTACGACCATGTACGGACGATTTGCCTTCGGCCACGCCCTTGCGGTAGAGTTCGTAACATTCTTGGAATTTCTTGATGTCGCCATTGGAGTAGTATGTGAGGAATTTCCTCGTCTCGATGTCGAACATGCGGTCAGGGGAGTATTTCTCAGCAATCTCCAAGGCCTTGTCGAGCAGACGCATGGCTTCTTCGGGGTTGTCTTCAATCTCCACGTTCACGAGGTTCATGTAGATAGGGGGCATGTTCTCGTAATAGCCTGCTTCCTCCATCATGTCGATGACCTTGCGGAAAATGCGTCTGGCAGCGGCCTTATTGCCACAATAGCGGTTGATATGTCCCAGGATGTTATAGGCCATGTACATCTCCTTGTCGATTTTCTTCTCACGCAGTTCAGTGGAGAGTTGTCGTCCAAGTGTATAAGCCTCAAATATCTTCTGTTTGTTCATCAGGAAAACAATCTCGTTACACCGCTGGGTGTAGTAGGCATGCAGGTCGTTCTGCTCCAAAAGATAGTTTTCTAGTTTCTTGACAGCAGGATAGAAACGGGCGCTGTCGGCATCATTAAAGGCGTGATGCATCGCATCGCGCAGTTCGATATATTTGGGATCGTTCTTGTAAGGAACATCGGCTTTGACACTGCCTGTGCCAAGGAATGCGATGATTGCCAGAAGGATTAGATGTCTTATATTCATGATTGATAGGTCGTTATTCTTTTGCAAAATTAGGGTAAAATCAGTAAAATTCCAAATTTTAGGTCGTATTTTTTGTTTTTTTATGTGTTATCGACAGCATCCAGACGATCGCGCCACAGGTATTTTCTTGTTTCGTGTACGATGATGCCGCTCAGGAAGAGCAGGGAGAGAAGGTTGGGTATGGCCATCAGGGCATTCATGCAGTCGGCCAGATTCCACACCACAGCGAGGTTCATGACGCTGCCGATAAAGACAGCTGCGATATAAACGATACGGTAGGCGATGACCCATCGTTTCCCCTTCAGGTATTCCACGGCCCGTTCGCCATAGTAACACCATCCGAGGATGGTGGAGAAGGCAAAGGTGAGCAGTCCGAAGGTGAGTAGCGGGGTACCCACGACGGGGATTTTTGCGAAGGCAGCCTTGGTGAGGGTGGCGCCATTCTCGAAATCGATTTCGGGATAGGCGATGATACTGCTCACGATGACCAGTCCTGTGAGGGCACAGATGATGACGGTGTCCCAGAAGGTGCCACTCGACGATACCAGTGCCTGGCGCACGGGGTTTCGTGTCTGTGCTGCTGCTGCCACGATGGGTGCAGAGCCAAGACCAGACTCATTGGAGAAGAGTCCTCTGGCGATACCGAAGCGTGCCGCCATCATGACCGTTGTCCCCACGAAACCTCCCCCGGCAGCCTGAGGGTTGAAGGCAGACGTGACTATCAGTTTGATGGCAGGCCATACATAGTGGATGTTCATTCCCAGGATGACAAGACATCCGACGACATAGAAGAAAGCCATGAACGGCACAAGCATGCCACAGACACGGGCGATGCTCTTCACACCCCCGAGGACGACAGCCCCTGCCAATAGACAGACGACGGCTCCGGTAATATAGGGCGAAATGGCGTAGGTCTCATGGGTGAGGGTGGCGATGGCATTAGCCTGCACTGTGTTGCCTATACCGAAAGAAGCGATGGCGGTGAAGGTGGCGAAGAGAATGGCGAGCCATTTCCAACCGAGTCCACGTTCGAGAGCATACATCGGACCACCAAGCATCTTTCCGTTGGCAGTCTTTACACGGTATTTAATAGCCAACAGACCCTCAGCATATTTCGTGGAGATGCCAAAGACGCCTGTCAGCCAGCACCAGAGCACAGCTCCCGGGCCTCCCAAGGCGATGGCTGTGGCTACACCGATGATGTTACCGGTGCCAATAGTGGCAGCCAGGGCGGTGGCCAAGGAACCAAACTGCGAAACATCGCCTGTCGCCCCCGGATCACGTTTGATGGACAATTTAATGGCGGTGAAAATCTTACGTTGTGGGAAGCGTAGGATGATGGTCAGATACACGTGTGTACCCAATAGTAATATGATCATTGGCCAGCCCCATAGCAGCCCACTCAACTCCGTCAGAAAATCATTCAGTCCTTCCATCAATTCTCACTTTTCACTTCTACATGTTTGTATCCAATGGAGAGAAGCATGCTGCGAAACTGCGCCT
The DNA here is from genome assembly GCA_017965725.1 of Prevotella sp. Lineage (GTDB taxonomy): Bacteria > Bacteroidota > Bacteroidia > Bacteroidales > Bacteroidaceae > Prevotella. Next base: position 8,648 of record JAGCPK010000086.1, on the reverse strand, counting down.
CAGCATTCTCACGAGCCGTATTAAGGTTGGCAGGAGTCATACAGCGGCTCAGCATGAGGTTGTAGGCTTTCTTGTAGAGCGCTTCACGGTCTTTGGCCTTCCAAGTGCCACTCTCATAAAACGACTTGGTGCGTGCCTCGTCGATAAAGTTCTTGTCGAGCAGTCCCACCTTGGGCAGGATGGCCCTTACTGTGTCGCCACTGACAGTTAGCCAGTTGGGACTCGCCTGGTGCATGTTAATGCCCAGACGGAGCGTACCATAATAAATGCGTACCAGATGGTCATCTTTGAAAAGCCCCTTCCGAACAGTATCCACCAGTTCCTCATTGCTGATGCTAAGGAACTCCCATTCTCCAATCTCTCTGATGCTCTGTATCTGTGTAGGTGTTTCATTGATCTTGTCATCAATGTTTATTTCCATGGAATTATTCTTCTCACAGAACATCAACCATGAGAACACGATGATAAAGGCTATCAGTGCCAGTATTTTAACGAGGTCCGGACTCTTTCTTAGTTTCTTTGCTATATCACTTTTCTTGATCATAGTGCTTTAGAATTCAATCAACCTCATAATGTTGTTCTGGTTAAACTCCTTGCGAAAGGCAACGGTGATGTTCTCTTCCTTATAACCTAATTGCACAAACATCGGTACAAGCACCCTGGTGGCATTGGTTTTGGCCAGGTCGATGATACCCAGTTCTGGGATGCTCTGTATAATGGCGGCACGACCTTGTCGCTCATAGTTCGTCATCTCCGCATCGCTGAAATGGGCACGGGTGAGTGCCACATATTCACGGATGCTCTTCTGGTCGATCTTTGAACTGGTCATCGTCACTTTGGGGTCTGGCAGGAGGATGGTGATCTTGTCGCCATGACGCTCGATGTTTTTCTCAGAGAACTGGCTGAAGTCGATGTAGGCTTTCAGCGTGGCGTCCATCGGGATGGCGATCTTCCGATCACCAAGGGGAATCTTGAAGTTGTAGTTCTGTTGCAGTAAGGATCCTTTCAGGCGAATGACATCATCGTGGGTCACAATCTTGTGTACCTTAAACTCCGAGGTGTAGAGTTTGGAGCACTTCTGTACCTGCATGACAAGCATCGGTATAGTGTCGATGCTTTGGTAGTTTGTCTTTTCAGCCTTTTGCTCCTTTCCCTCACTGCAGGCGAAGAACAACATACCTGCCAATGCGAATAATAGACACCCTTTTTTCATCTTATTGCAGAATTTACGGGCAAAGGTAGTAAAAATATGTCGAATTGCATTAAAAAAAACAAATTATTTTGCAGGATGTGTCAACTTTCCATTCGTTATGGCTTTGGGTTTTCGCTTTTTTTCGTACCTTTGTCCTCGAAACCATTATGATATGAATATGAAGAAACCTCAGATACTGTTTCTAGTGGTTGCTGCCATGCTGGTAGTAAGTTGTAGCGAGAAGAAAAAGAGTAATGATATCATTGCTCCCAAGGTTGAGAAGCCCAAGTTGCAAGCGCCCATCCGGATGCAGGAATATACCCAGACGAAGGATGTCAAATGGCTCGACAAGAACTATCAGGTGGAGATCCGTCGAGTGGCAGATGACAGTCTGAAAATGGTGAAGGACGAGACGGGTCAGAAGTTTGTGGATAACCGTATCTCGCTTCGCATTATGCGTTCCGACGGGTCTGTGTTTTTCAGTCGTGTCTTCACAAAGGCTGCTTTTGATGCCTATCTTGACAACGACTATCGGCAGACGGGTATTCTTGAGGGGCTGGTGTTCGACAAGGTGGATGGAGCGAACCTCTTCTTTGCTGCGAGTGTCAGTCATCCGCAGACCGATGAGTATATCCCGATGGTTGTGTCTGTCAGCAGTCAGGGAGAGATAGGCATACGTCGTGATACAGACCTGGATACCAATGGCGGTGTTGAGGAGATGGAAAATCAGCCAGAGAACTAAAGCAGGAGAAGATGGAAGGGCGTTATAAATTTACATTTGACAATGTCGTTCGTGGCATCTTGTGGGCTATTATACTTACAGGTATTGTCATGTTACTCAACAGACTCAGTAGTGTGCTGGTGCCTTTCTTCCTGGCATGGCTCATCGCCTATCTGCTATTCCCGTTGGTGAAGTTCTTCCAGTATCGTTGCAAGATGAAGTACCGTATCTTCGGTATCCTATGTGCCTTCCTTGTGGCGGGTCTTGTGCTGACGGGTATCTTTATGTTGATGATTCCACCGATCATCGAGGAGAGTATGCGGGTGAAGGACTTGTTGGTCGAGTATATCTCTACCAATGAGACAGTCAGTAATATTCCCCGACGGGTGCAAGAGTATGTGCGCGACAATCTCAGTGCAGAGCAGATACAGGCTATCGTCACCCAGGATGGTTTCTTAGATGGCATCAAGGCCACCGTACCGAAACTCTGGGATGTTATCACCCAGTCCATCAGCATCGTGTCCAGCATCTTCACGCTGACGATGGTCATCCTCTATACCTTATTTATATTATTAGATTATGAGGATATCTGTAGCGGATGGCCAAATCTGTTGCCTGAACGTTATCGTGGTTTTGCTGTCCAGTTGGTCGGTGATGTGCAAGATGGTATGAACAAGTATTTCCGTGGTCAGGCATTGGTGGCTCTCTGTGTTGGTGTGTTGTTCAGTATCGGATTTTTAATTATCGACTTCCCGATGGCTGTCGGTCTTGGTATGTTTATAGGCCTGCTCAACATGGTGCCTTATCTCCAGTTGATTGGTTTTATTCCCGCCATCCTGTTGGCTATTGTAAAGGCGGCAGATACAGGGCAGAACTTCTGGTTCATCATGTTGTTGGTATTGATAGTGTTTGCTGTCGTTCAGATTATTCAGGATTCTTTCCTCACGCCAAAGATCATGGGTCACGTGACGGGTCTCAACTCAGCCATTATCCTGTTGTCGCTTTCTATCTGGGGCTCATTGCTGGGTATTCTTGGCATGATTATCGCCTTACCGCTTACCACGTTGCTGATTACCTATTATCAAAAATACATCATTCATCCCCCCAAGAATGAAGAACCTGCTTCATAGTGCGCCGAGTCTCTTGTTATACCAACAGTCGCTCAGGTCCTGCATGGTAGGAAAGAGGAGGTTGGCCCCTGCCTCCAGCAAAAGTTCATTTGACAATGGGCCAGTATTTACGCCAATCGTAAAAATCTTAGCGGCAGCCCCAGCACGGATGCCTAATGGGGCATTCTCTACTACTATGGCTTCATTGGGTTTTAGATTCCCTGCCTTTTTCAGCCCCATGAGATAGGGATCAGGATTTGGTTTTCCCCGTTTCACATCGTAGGCGGTAGTGATCTGGTTTTTATCCACGAATGCTCCAAAATCCTTAAGGATACGGTCGATGAGCGGGCGCTGGCCACTACCCGTGACCACACCACACAAGATGCCACCGTCTTTGATTTGCTGCATGAGTTCCAGAATACCTGGCATAATGGGCGCTTCTGGCAGTTCATGGAAGATGTGACTTTTCACATCATACATGCGTTGTGCTTCATCCTCGTCGATGTCGCGACCCTGTTGGTTCTTCACCATCTGGCGGATGGTATCGACACCACGGGCTCCTTCAGTGGCATAGGCATCCTCGGCAGTCATGTGAATACCGAACTGTGCCATTGACTGTTGCCAGGCGATAGCATGGTTGGGCATGGAGTCGTAGAGTACACCGTCCATGTCAAAGAGCACGGCTTTGGGTGTCAGTGCCTCAAAGCCGTGCTTCTCTAAGTATTGTTTAATTGCGAGAGTGTACATTATTCCTTGGTGAGGCGCTCTTTGATGGCCTTACTGTCTGCCTCATAGCCAGGTTTGTCGAGCAGGGCGAACATATTCTTCTTGTAAGCCTCCACACCAGGCTGATTGAACGGGTTCACGCCAAGCACATTGCCACTGATGCCACAGCCGATCTCGAAGAAGTAGATGAGTTGTCCGAGATAGCGCTCATTCAGACGGGGCATCGTGATGCGGATGTTGGGCACTCCACCATCGACATGAGCCAGCTTCGTTCCCAGTTCAGCCATCTTATTAACCTCATCCACACGTTTGCCAGCAAGGAAGTTCAGTCCGTCGAGATTCTCCTCGTCCTTGGGGAACAGCAGTTTCTTCTCCGGTTCCTCTACACTGATCACTGTCTCGAAGATGGTACGTTCACCATCCTGAATCCACTGACCCATGGAATGGAGATCGGTAGTGAAATCGACAGAAGCAGGGAAGATTCCCTTCTTGTCCTTACCTTCAGACTCTCCGTAGAGTTGCTTCCACCACTCACTCATAAAGTGCAGTTTGGGCTGGAAGTTCACCATAATCTCGATCTTCTTGCCGTTTTGGTAGAGACCATTACGTACGGCAGCGTACTGGGCTGCAGGGTTCTCTGCGAAAGGAACATCCTTGCCACAAGCCTTCTCCATATCCTGAGCACCTGCTACAAGTTCCTTGATATCGAAACCGGCACAGGCGATAGGCAGTAATCCTACTGGTGTGAGCACCGAGAAACGTCCACCCACATTATCGGGGATGATAAAACTCTTGTAACCTTCCTTGTCGGCACAGGTGCGGGCAGCACCACGCTTGGCGTCTGTAATGGCCACAATCACCTTCTTAGCCTCTTCCTTGCCACGCTGAGCCTCACACTGCTTCTTCAACAGACGGAAGGTGAGGGCTGTCTCGGTGGTTGTACCACTCTTGGAGATATTGATCACACCGAATTTCTTATCCTTTAGATACTCAGTCAGTTCAAAGAGATAGTCTTCACCGATGTTGTTGCCAGCAAAGAGAATGGTAGGATTCTTAGTGTCCTTAACCAGCCAGGCAAACGAGTTACTCAGGGCCTCAATGACGGCACGGGCTCCGAGATAGGAACCGCCAATGCCCGCCACAACGATGGCTTCGCAATTGGCTCTCAGTGTGTTAGCACAAGCCTGCAGTTCATCAATAAACGCAGGGGTGATACTCGATGGCAGATGAAGCCATCCGAGAAAGTCATTACCAGGACATGTGCCGTCCTCCAGCGATTGCTGGGCGGCTTTTACTTTGGGCTCAAAAGCCTCTACTGCACCTGCCTCAAGGAAGCAGGCGGCTTTTGTGATGTCTAATTTGATGTTGCTCATAGATCTTGTTCAGTTATCTAAATGAATCTGTTAATAATTTAATTTCAATCTGTGGGGCGATGCGCTCGTAGAGGATGTTATAGATGGCATCGAGGATGGGCATGTTGACGTGCCAGTGACGGTTGATTTCCTTCATGCACTTTGTTCCAAAGTAACCTTCAGCAATCATCTCCATCTCTATTTGGGCTGACTTGACAGAATAACCCTTTCCAATCATCGTACCGAAGGTGCGGTTACGAGAGAAGTTGCTGTATCCTGTTACCAGCAGATCACCAAGATAGACGGAGTCGTAGGCATTGCGCTCGATGGGATGGACAGCCTTCAGGAAGCGGTTCATCTCCTGAACGGCATTAGCCATGAGGACGGCTTGGAAGTTGTCGCCATATTTCAGGCCGTTACAGATACCTGCTGCAATGGCATAGACGTTCTTCAGTACGCTAGAGTACTCAATACCTATCACATCCGTAGAGATCTTGGTCTTGATATAATCACTGGCGAGAACATTGGCAAACGCCTGGGCCTTGTCTTTGTCAGCACAACCCACGGTGAGGTAGGAGAGACGTTCGAGTGCCACCTCCTCGGCATGAGACGGACCACCGATACATGCCAGATTGTCGTAGGGAACATCGAACACCTGATGGAAATATTCTGAGCAGACAAGGTTCTCATCGGGCACGATACCCTTGATAGCCGTGATGACGTATTTGTCGCGCAGACGTGTCTTGAGTTTCTTCAGATGACTCTTCAGATACGGGGAAGGGGTGACGAATACGAGGGTGTCATACTGTTGTACGATGCGGTTGATGTCGCTCTCAAATTGTATCTCGCTGACATCGAAATGGACACTGGTAAGATAGGCGGGGTTATGTCCGAGACGACGGAAATCTTCTATTCTGTCTTCGCGACGCATATACCAGCCGATGTGATGGGTATGTCCCACCACGATCTTGGCTATGGCCGTTGCCCAACTACCGCCACCGATGATTGCTATCTTACCACAGTCGTACATAGTTCATTGAACATTGACCATTAGGCTTGTGCTTTCTTAATCCAGCCAGCGACGTCATCGACGCTCGGCTTGGTCATCTCGAGTTTGTATTTCTTCACGATGTCACCAATCTTCTGTTGGAGGCCTTGGGGCTTCTCATCCTTGATGTTGGAGATCAGGTTGAAGCCTGCCTTGCGCAGCACTGGTACCCACTCCTCGGCGACGCCGATCTCTGCCCACTCAGCGGGTGTGCTCTGAGGAATTTTTTTCTCAGGCTTCATCTGTGGGAAGAACAGAACCTCCTGGATAAAGGTCTTACCCGTCATCAGCATCACCAGACGGTCGATACCGATACCAATACCACTGGTAGGAGGCATGCCATACTGCAGGGCACGGAGGAAGTCCTGATCAATGATCATGGCTTCGTCGTCGCCCTTGTCAGCCAGACGCATCTGCTCTACGAAACGCTCCTCCTGATCAATAGGATCATTCAACTCAGAATAGGCATTGGCCAACTCCTTACCATTCACCATCAGTTCGAAACGCTCGGTGAGTCCGGGCTTAGAACGGTGCATCTTGGTGAGGGGAGACATCTCAACGGGGTAGTCCGTGATGAATGTCGGCTGGATGAAAGTACCCTCGCAGAACTCACCAAAGAGTTCATCGATGAGTTTTCCTTTACCCATCGTTTCATCAACATCCATGCCTTTTGACAGACAGAAGGCTCGAATCTCTTCCTCGCTCTTGCCATTACAGTCGAAACCAGTCTTCTCCTGAATAGCCTCGAGGATGGGCAGACGGCGATAAGGTGCCTTGAACGATACGATGTTACCATCGATCTCGCGCTCAGGTTTGCCGTTGACTGCGATACAGATGGTCTCGAGCAGTTTCTCGGTGAACGACATCATCCAGTTGTAGTCCTTATACTGCACATAGAGTTCCATGCAAGTGAACTCAGGGTTGTGGTTGCGGTCCATACCCTCGTTGCGGAAGTTCTTGCCGATCTCATAGACACCCTCGAAGCCACCCACGATGAGGCGCTTCAGGTAGAGTTCGGTAGCGATGCGCATATACATGTCCTGATCGAGGGCATTGAAGTGGGTGATAAACGGACGGGCACTGGCACCACCGGCAATCATCTGCAGGGTAGGCGTTTCCACCTCGGTATAGCCAGCCTCGTCGAGCACCTTGCGAAGTGTACGAATCACTGTGGCCCTCTGTAGGAAAGTGTCTTTTACACCCTCGTTAACTACCAGATCAACATAGCGCTGACGGTAACGCAGTTCGGGATCATCGAACTTATCGTAAGCCACACCGTCCTTGTATTTTACGATAGGCAGGGGCTTGAGACTCTTTGAGAGTAATGTCAATTCTTGGGCGTGAACACTAATCTCGCCCGTTTGGGTACGGAAGACCTTACCTTTAACACCGATAAAGTCGCCAATATCCAAAAGACGCTTGAATACATTATTATATAAATCCTTGTTCTCGCCAGGACAGATGTCATCACGGGTGACATAGACTTGGATACGGCCCTTGGAATCTTGAATCTCGGCAAAAGAAGCCTTGCCCATCACACGACGACTCATCATACGACCTGCGATAATGACCTCGCGCTCCTCGTCGTCCTTGAAGTTTTCCTTAATATCTGTACTGAATGAATTCGTGGGAAATTCTGCGGCAGGATAGGGGTCGATACCCATATTGCGCAGTTCTTGCAGACTCTGTCGTCTGCCGATTTCTTGTTCGCTTAATTCTAAAACGTTCATGTCAATATTCGAATATATGTGCTTAAGTGGGTGCAAAGTTACTAAAATATCTCGGAAAATGCAAGATTAGGGTAAATATTTGCAAAAAAAGTTGGTGAAGATTTGGTCGTTTATCAAATTATTTTTATTTTTGTGGCAGAATAACTAAAGAAGTAGCTATGGATCAAAAAGCGGTTAAGAAAAGAGTTATAGGTGTTGACGTCAGTCTTGACACTACATCGTATGCTATCGTAGATGTCAGGGGAAACATCTTGGTCAAGGAATCGTTTCCGACAGAAGATTACTCGGAAATAGGCGCTTTTGTAACGAAGTTGAGCGATGGTATCATCCAGATGATTGAAGCCAATGGCGGTCTGGAGTCCATCCGTTCGGTGGGTATCAGCGCACCGAGTTCAAACTATAAATTAGGTAGTATCGTAAACTCCCCCAATTTCCCGTGGAAGGGTGTTATTCCATTGGCTGCATTGTTGCGTGACAGATTGGGACTGGCTGTAGCTGTTGCTAACAACTCCCATGTGGTGGCTCTCGGTGAGCATGCCTTCGGATGTGCTCGTGGTATGCATGACTTTATTGTGCTTACTATTGGATCGGGATTGGGCAGTTGCGTCTTTTCCGATGGCAGCGTGAAGCTGGGCTCTGACGGTTATGCCGGGGAGATCGGACATACCTGCATCCGTCACGAAGGTCGCCTTTGTGGCTGTGGTAATAAGGGTTGTCTGGAGGCTTATACCGCCTCGAAAGGTATCATCCGTACAGCCCGTGAGATTATG
>JAGCPK010000085.1 GCA_017965725.1 Prevotella sp. | reverse complement strand
TGAGTCCGAAGATGCTGCTGTTGGAGAAGATGCGCATCACGCCGGAGAAGCAGTTGGAACCGATGGAGTTTCTGTTCAGGCTGTTCGGCAGACCGTGTTTCCCCCGGCGCGAACTGGTGGCGATAACGGGTAAGGCGAAGAGCGGAAAGACGTTCGTCACGAGTATGCTGATGGCGTGCTGCAACATGCGCGATGTGCTCTCGTTTCACCGTGAGCATGAGCCACCGTTGCGGGTGCTGTGGTACGATACGGAGCAGAGCGACGAATCGACGCAGGACATCCTGAAAAACAGGGTATTCAGGATGGTAGCCCCTACCCCAGACCTCTTCTCTCAAAGGAGCGGCGAACTGTTCGACGTGTTCAACGTCCGTGCTGTGGAGTGGAAGGAACGGCGCAGTCTGCTGAAGGAGGCGGTGGAGCGATATGGGCCAGACCTGGTGATTGTCGATGGCATCCGCGATCTGGTAAATGACATCAACGACGGGGTACTGGCGCAGGAGGTGATGGAGGAACTGTTGCACCTGGCCACGCAAAAGAACTGCTGCATCGTCTGCGTGCTGCACCAGAACAAAGGTTCGGAAGACCACAACCTCCGAGGATGGATTGGTACGGAACTGATGAACAAGGCGTTCGAGGTGTATGCCTGTGAGAAGATGATGCCGCAGCGGGTGTTCAAACTGGAACAGACGTTGACGCGCAAGTACGACATCGAGCAGACGCTCTATTTCGAGGTGAACGAACAGGGACTGCCGCAGTCGTCGGTTGGTCCCACGGACGGCGTGACCATTACGAAGACGGAGCGGCTGCCGTCGATCAACCGCGACTATATCGTGCATGAGGATGACGGCAGTTGGCGGTTCGACATACACAGACTGTTCCTTGCAGCCTTCCAGAACGCGGACGAACTGCAGGGCAGCGTATTGCGCGAGCGGGTGATGCAACTGTCGGGCATCGTCATACCCTTCAAGTATAACCAACTGCTGCACCAGGCGCTGGAGCAGAAGGTCATCGAGAAAATGCAGCGCGACGGTCTCACCGTCTATCAGCCGGCCCCCTTCTGAAGTCTCGCCCCCCTCTTATATCTGTCCCCCTATGGGGGACTTAGATATGAGGGGGAGACTTCCAGAACCCCCGAGAGATGAGTTAAGAATTAAGAGTTAGGAATTAAGAAGTGTCGGCTTCGCCGAGTAAGAAGGATGAATTAGCAATGACGATGAGTGAGGTATTCTGCCATACGTTCAAGGCACTGAGGCACGAACTGGGTCATGACAGCCCACAGGACACGAGGCCGATGTGGCAGCGCAGACTCTCGACGGCATCGGAGTTCTGCCGGGCACTGGTGGCCTGTGGCTATCTGTCGGAAGAGCAGATGCAGCGGGCGGCACAGCGCTACCGTCTGGGGGTAAGCCGCGACGGCGGGGTTATCTTCTGGCAGATAGACGAGCACGAGGTGCTGCGCGACGGCAAGATCATGCACTACCGCCCCGACTGTCACCGCGACCACGACCGCAAACCCTCGTGGGTGAGTTATCACCTACGCCGTAGCGGCCTGCTGCCCGAGGACTGGAAATCGGAGCACTGCCTGTTCGGACTGCACCTATTGATGGAAGATATCAGATGTAAGATGGCTGATGTTTCTTCTCAGACATCATCCTTCAAACCTCAGCCTTCAGCCATCGCCGTGGTGGAGGCGGAGAAAACGGCGGTGATTATGTCGGAAGTGAAGCCCGAATATCTCTGGCTGGCTACTGGTGGTAAGACGGAAATGAACGTCGCCCGACTGAAACCGCTGGCAGGCCACAGGGTGATTCTCTTTCCCGATACCGACGAGACAGGTGAGACCTACCGCAAATGGTACGAAGTGGCCGAGACCGCCACCGACGTCTTCGGCCATCCCTTCACGGTCAGTAGCATCTTGGAGCAACAAGCCACCAGGGCACAAAAAGCCGCAAAAATTGACATCGTAGATTTAATCTTCAATAATCCATAGGTTTAGCCCTTGAAAGTATGGCACTTAGACATTGAAAGTATGATAGTTAGCAAGTGAAAAAAAATGGATGCGTAAATCGAAGATTTATGAAAGCAATGACGAAACAACAACTGGCTGAGAGTGCGGGCGTCACCACGAAGACCCTGATGAGTTGGTGCGAGCCCTTCCTGAAAGAACTGGAGACGATGGGCATGCAGCCCCACATGAAAGTGCTCCCGCCCCACATCGTCCGCTTCATTACCGAAAAGTTCTGCATCGACGTGGGGGAGTAAAGGTAAAATTGAAAAGAATATGAGAAATTCTGAAAATCAAAAATATTTTTCCAATTTCTTTTGAAATTCAAAATTATTTCGTAACTTTGCAGCCGAAATGAGAATAGTATCACACAGACGATTAGTTGAGTTCTATAGTTCGGAAGGACATGGAGATGCTCAGGCTGCACTTGAACGATGGTATGATATCGCAGAAAAGGCAGAATGGAAAAACCTGTCGGATATAAAGGCAGACTTCCCCACAACAGACTACGTTGGTAACCAACACTATGTCTTTGATATCAGGGGTAACAAATATCGTCTGGTAGTGGTCGTAAAGTTCACAATCGGGCATATTTTCATCCGATTTGTGGGTACCCACAGTGAATATGATAAGATAGACGTTTCAACGATATAATAAAGGAGGTACGAATATGGCAAAGATTACGAAAGAGCAATATGAATTCGCATTGGCACGAATCGAAGAACTGCTGCCAATGGTGGATGACAACACACCTGCCAACGATCGCAATGCTGTGGAGTTGACAATGATGTCAGATGTTGTTATAGACTACGAGAAGGAGCACTATCCCATAGGGAAACCGACTGTAGCCCAGTTAATACAACTATCATTGGACGAGAAGAATATGAGTCAGAAGCAGTTGGCAACTGAGATTGGTGTTAGTCCTTCCCGCATAAGTGACTATGTTTCCGGCAGGGCTGAGCCTACGCTGAAAATCGCCCGTCTGCTCTGTATCACTTTAGGAATAACGCCAGCCGCTATGCTGGGATATTAAATTGAAAGTTTTTTCTGCCTGAGCGCAGAAGTAAACGACTGATAGCACCCCGAAGTTTGTTATTACTTCGGGGTGCTATTGTTTTGTATTGCCATGTAGAAATCGGGAGTATTGGGAAATAGTGGGAAGAACGTGGAGGAAACGGAAATCGAGGTTTTCAGATGTGGTAATTTTGCACTATCAGAGAAACACTCTGAGACGACGAGGCAAGCGCGCAGCCAAATCGTAAATTGTAAATTGTCAAATAGTAAATTGCTATGATTTTGTATGTATTAAAACAGAACAAGAACTCGAAGTCGGCGGCTTTCGGCAAATACTTCGCCTATCCCGTCATCGAGGAGACCATCAATCTGGATGCGTTGGCCGAACACATGTCGAACCACAACACACCTTACTCGAAGGGAGCCATCAAGGGCATGCTCACCGACATGGTGTCGTGTATCAAGGAACTGCTGCTGGAGGGCAAGAATGTGAAGATTGCCGACCTCGCCATTTTCTCACTGGGCATCAAGAACAATGGCGGTGCAGTGTCTGAAGAGGCGTTCACCGTATCGAAGAACATCAAGGGTGTGAAACTGCGTGCCCGTGCCACCGGCGAACTGATTGCCAAGAGCCTGAACCTGGAGGCACAGTTGAAGAAGGCCAGCGCCACAACGAAGACCACTGGCAACGGCGGTACGACTGGCGGAGGAAACAACGGTAGCAGTGACAACCAGGGCGGCACAGGGTCTATCACGGGCGGCAATAGCGGTAGCGGATCGAACACTGGTTCAGGTACCAACACAGGCGGAAACAGTGGCTCTGGTAGCAACACCGGAGGCTCGAACACTGGCGGCAACAACAGCGGTTCGCAGAGCGGAAGCGGTGAGAGTGGTGTAGCGGGAAACTACAGGCTGACCATCTTCAAGTACGGTAGCGGTACTTCAACCGTGACCGACGACAGCGAGCAGGAAATCAACAACAACGACAACGTGGCCTCTAGTTCTAACGTGAACATCAACGTCGTGCCCGTAGCGGGCAAAGTGCCCACGGCGATGGTTAATGGCTCCAGCATCACGCTGACCGAGAACGACGGAACTTATACGGGCTCGTTCGAGATGCCCACCAAGGATACCGTGCTAGTGATCGACTCTGAGCCGAACGACGAATTGGGTAACATGTAATATTATTCACTTTTAAAGATTGACGACTATGAAATTTCTCAAGGACATGAAACGCTGGAAGACCATCATCCAGTTCATTATCACAGTACTCACGGCGATTATCAGTTCATTCTTTGTACAGTCATGCGGCACATTGATCTGATTGTGATTCACTGTTCGGCTACGCGCTGTAACCGACGCTTTCCCGTGACAGCACTCATCCGCTGTCACGCGGATCGCTTCGGATTCACAGGCTACCACTACTACATCACACGCGAAGGCCGGACCTACCAGACGCGACACGAACAGTTGGTTGGTGCCCACGCCGTGGGCTACAACCAGCACTCCTTAGGCGTGTGCTACGAAGGTGGTCTGGACGAGCACGGCAACGCCGCCGACACCTGCACACCGAGGCAGAAACGCGCCCTACTCAGGCTGCTGCGCCGCCTGAAGGCTGAGCATCCCGATGCCCAGATCCTCGGTCATCGCGACCTGCCCGACGTCCACAAGGACTGCCCCTGCTTCGACGCCATCGCAGAGTATTCACAACTAAATGGTAATCAAAAGTAGGGGAAAGCAGACTTTCTAAGTGTCTGATTATCAAAGGTGATTTCTTTCACTTTCAAAAATCTGCTTTTGATTATATTTAGTTATCCAAGGCTTTTGAGAAAGGCTTTCAGTTTCGGGTCACGTTCCCAACTAGTTTGGGCAGTAGGTGTTGTCAATCCGATATCTGCATAAGCCTTCTCAAGAGCTTCTCGCTTAGCTTTCGAATCTGCACGGGCATAAACTTCCGTAGTCTGTACGGATACATGACCAAGCAAGTCTCTTATATAAATAAGGTTGACTCCTGCCTGCAAGAGATGCATGGCCTTGGAGTGCCGAAGCACATGAGGACTGATCATTTCCGGAATCAAATCGGGATGTTCCGACCGCGCCATGTCAGCGTACTTCTTCAGTACATACGTGATGCCAGGATTTGTAAGCCTAGTTCCTCTTGAGTTAAAGAACAATGGATGCTTTGCATATTGAGGTTGGTCAAGACCATTCTCTTTGATGTAGTTCAGGAGTAGAGCCATCATATTCTCGTCAAGGGGCACGATACGTTTTTTGTTCCCCTTACCAAACAATTCAATTGTATATGGCTGGGATACTCTGATATCGCCAGGCGACAGATTAATCATTTCCTGTACTCTTGCGCCGGTATTATACATTAGCGAGAGCAGTGTGAGATTCCTCCGCCCATGAGGTTCACTGGCATCGACCTGTTCAAGTAGGCATTTCACACCTTCTATCGTCAGATGATTCACAGTATTCTGTTGTTCCTTCTTAAACTTGATAGTGAGGATGTTCTTCCACTGTGACAGATGAACAGGGTCGACATACATCAAATATCTAAAGTAAGACCTGAGGGCAGCAAACCTCACGTTGCGTGTGCTACTTTGGCAGCCTTTGGTCACTTGTAACCACTCCAAGAAATCAACAATGACATCACGATTGAGACACTCAAGGCAAATAGCATCAGGCTTATACCCCTTTCTGTCTTCCATATATTCAATAAACAGGCAAAATGTATCACGGTAAGATCTGATTGTCTGCTTACTGGCCCCCACCTCATTGGCCATGTACTTGCAGAAGTAATCCTGCACACTTGTGGCAAAATCATTATAAACTCTCATGACGTTAGAATTTAGTTGTTACAGATCTTGACAATATATGTGCAATCTCTTCTGCCTGTAAAGCCTGGGCTCCAATTACTTCTGGGTAAACCTCCTGAGTCAGTCTGAGATACGTCTCGGTGGACATGGGATTGATATGTCCCATAAAGTTAGCCAGCAGAGGCATACAACAATATAGGTCGTAACCTTGTGCTACTAGTTTTTTCAGGGCATGGACACATGCCGTATGGCGGATGTCATGGATGCGAGGACCTGCATGATGGCCGATATATGTTATACCAGCCTTTGCCAATATGATATGCTTGAAGATATGTTGGACGGCTATTTTTGTAAGAGCGTCGCCCCTGTTGTTCACGAAAAATGGTGAAGAAGGATCATCGACTGGCTTGCAAGTTATACGGCTTCTAAAATGAATATACTCTTTAAGCACAGGCTCCAGAGTCTTGTTAATGGGAGCAAACCGTTGACGGCAATTCTTGGTCTTGTTAATGAAAATATGATGCTTTCCGAAGTCGATATCTTTGTTTTTAATGGCAAAAGCTTCACCAAGGCGGATACCCGTACTGTACAACAGCCTAAAGAGAGCAGGGAGCGCATAGCAGCAGGTTCTGCCACGAAAGGTTCTTGGCTTTAGGTTGTCACATGCATCAAAGATGTCGAGTATTTCCTTCTCAGAGTAAATATGTGGTACATATCTGTGCTCATTTTCTCTTGGAAGACGTGGAACAAAGCATTCTATTCCGAGGTTGCCCATGTAAATCATCAGCTGACGAAAGCAAGATACCTTCGCATAAACAGTTTTACGGCTTAGATTAGGGTTGTCAGCATAGGCAAGCCATGAATTGAAATATGACTCGTCAATACGGTTGTCCAAAGGCGGATTTTCCTGCATATAACGGTCTATTTCTGCCAAGTTATATTTGAGGCTTTCTGACTGAAATCCGTGCAAATGCTTTTCCTCAATTAAACCGCAGATATAAGTCTTCAGTATGCTATTATACAACGCTGTTTTCATATCATACCTCCTTTCTGGCTATAGATGATACCCCTTACTTTGGGCACATCCATTGAACATAACAATAGTGCATCATGATCAACTGCGAGATATGCATATGTCGGCTCTGTTGTAGTATGTCCCAGTATCTCTTTGATAATAGGCATCTTCACCTTCTTTTTCATCAGATGGGTTGCCAAACTGTGGCGCAAACTGTGTGCGCTATGATGCCGTTCCCGGATGTCAATACCAGCATTCATCATGCTGTCAGAAACAAGCTTGGAAAATGTGTGACCGGTAATCGGCCTGTCTCTCTTTGTTTCACTGAGGAAGACAAAAGAAGATTTGGAATTGGGCCTACCATGCGTAAGATAGTCAACCAAAGCCTCTCCGACTTCAGCGGTTAGCGGTAGGACTATAGGTTTCTGTGTCTTTTGTTGAACTAAGGATATCTCATTGCGATCCCAGTCAATGTTGCTTAGCTTCAAATTAACAACGTCTGCACATCTCAGCCCGAGTCTGGCAGAAAGCAAGAACATAGCATAGTTACGCTTGCCTAGGCTTCCAGCTCTCGTTATACTATTCTCCATACGAAGAATCTCTTCTTCTTCAAAATACGAAACGAGCGGCACATAACGGCGATTTTGAATACCATCCAAACATGTCGACATACTGCCGTCCACAAGTCCCTCCTCATGCAAATACTTCAGGAAATATTTCACAGGCAGCGCCTCGAAGTATCTACGGGCAGTGGTAACCCTTGAGATATACGCATTTAAATCAGATCTTGTAATTGTCGATGGTGAGAGATTCTTTGAGTACATCTCTTCACAAAATCGGCTTAGATACATATGATAAGCATCTTCTGTGGACTTGGCCAATCCTCGTGAGGGCAATACATTCTCAATATACGATTTGATATGCTTGGCAAATTCGCCCCTAAAGATCCTTTTTACAGGTACCCTTTGCTTACGGAAGAAGCTGTCTGCATCTCCAGAGATAATAGAGTCCAACATGACAATGGCTCTTTTGTCTCGTTGATAATGCCTGTAGGCAATTCCTTTATCCACATTTATCGTGGACAAGTAACTGATACCAACATCTGGAGTGTAGTCACTCAGATGCTCTTTCTCCATGTAGGAAACGAGGTGGTAGATACCCGTCATCAGTCTGTTTTGGGAGTCTCCAGACACCTCGTAACCTGACAAGGATTGGCGAACCTTTTCAAAAAGGTTGTCGCGTGAAACTTTGATAAATTTACCCATAATATTGAAGTTTTACAGAACAGCGACATTGCTGCCCTTAACTATAATAACGGGATTTACCGCCGTTTCATGATAATATTATCAAAAGAATGTTATCGCAAGTAGTCCTGGTTTACAGAAACTTACATTGGCATACCACATATCACTTTTGATTACCATTTAATTGTGAATAGTACTCCGAGGCCAGGAAGTTGGGACAGGTCTTGATGACGTGGGGGAGTTCGCAGTGACCGATGATACGGGCTTCGGGATATTCTTCCCGCAAGTCTTTCAAGAGTGAATACATGGCATCTTTCTGGGCCTGAGTACGAGTGTCGTCAGCACGACCGTTGACATCGAGGCCGCCTTCGTAGCAGATGCCGAGGGAACAACTGTTGTAGTGCTTGGCATGGGCTCCACGGACATTCTCGGGGAGGATGGGAATGACTTCGCCATCCATCCGGATGTAATAGTGGTAACTGGGCTGGCCGAAGCGGGCAATACCTGTGCTGATCAGGTTTTCCACGCTGAAAGGGCGGCTAACCTTCGTTGCTGAGCAATGAATGATCAACAGTTTGACATTGTTGCGATTTAGGTGTTTCATCGGCAACTTTCCATAAAGAAGGTTGATACTATGGCGGTGATGATCGTCAGAAAGAGATTTACAATCTTGTTTTTTGTTGCTGGTTTCATTTTGTCATTTTTTAATTAGGAATGTTTTCT
>JAGCPK010000084.1 GCA_017965725.1 Prevotella sp. | reverse complement strand
GTATTAACTCGGCATAAAGTCCTCCATCGGCACTTGATGAGATGTCCTCGAAAAAGATGCCGAGCAATTCGTCACTGATAGCCTTGCCGCCTTTAGGGGCTTTCATGGCCTTCTGGGCATTGATACCCAATGTGGCTGCCAGGAAAAGGGCAGCGAGAGTTGTAAGTCTATTCATTTTGTTAGAAGTATAAGTGATTTAATTATTGCGATGCTTGTCGAACTTGTCGAGAATGATTCGGAAGGCCTCAAGACCAACGAGTACAAGGATGGTGGAGGCGGTGGCGAGCACATACATGCCTCCTCCGCAAGCCAATCCGATGGCTGCTGTCACCCACAGTCCTGCCGCCGTCGTCAGACCGCGCACCACGTTCTCGCTCTTGTGGAAAATAATGGTACCTGCACCAATGAAACCGATACCTGATACCACTTGCGCTGCCACACGGGAGACATCCCAACGGTGCTCAGGAGTTTCTAATGCTCCTTCGAAACCGTAGGCAGAGACGATCATAAACAAAGCCGAACCGAGGGCTACGAGGAAGTGTGTGCGGAAACCCGCCTCTTTTGCCCGATACTCACGCTCCAAACCAATGGCGCCGCCCAACAGGGCTGCCACAAATATCCGTAAAACAAATTCCCATGTCATGTCCATGATGCAAAAGTACAATAAATAAATGAAAAACGAAAATATAAAAAGGAAAAATAACCTTGCAGACGTACAATTTTAGTGATTTCATCTTTATTTTGTTTTTTTCTTTGTATCTTTGCCTCAAAAATCAGACGATTATGAAACGAAACCACATCATCAGACGCAGGTTTTTTGCACTCTGCTGTCTTTCATTTCTGACACTGGGCTCCACAATGGCCCAAAGCGGGTATCCTTATACCCAAGTACCTTTTACCTCTGTCAAGATTACGCCTAACACGTTCTGGGGCGACCGTATTCAGGCGGCCCGCGAGGTGACCATTCCTCTGGCCTTCTCGAAATGCGAGAGCGAGCACCGCTATAAGAACTTTGATATGGCGGCCTACACGCTTCAGCACCCAGGGCATTCTGGTCTGCAGACACCTGAATGGGATGTGGCGAAGTTCATGGGCTTCTCATTTGACGATACCGATGTATATAAGACCATCGAGGGTGCAAGCTATGTGCTGCAGACCTATCCCGATACAAAATTGAAGGCCTATATCGATAGTGTGCTCGATGTGGTGGGGGCCGCTCAGGAACCTGACGGCTATCTCTATACCGCTCGCACCATCAATCCTGATCATCCGCATGGGTGGGCTGCCAATAAACGTTGGGCTGCAGAGGAGCATGCAAGTCACGAACTCTATAACCTCGGTCATATGGTGGATGCAGCCTGCGCCCATTATCAGGCGACGGGCAGCACAAAATTCTTAGACATTGCCAGACGTTATGCCGACTGCGTCATCCGCGAGGTAGGTCCAAACCAAGGACAGGCTTGCGTGGTGCCCGGTCATCAGATTGCGGAGATGGCATTAGCCCGCCTGTATGTACTTACTGGCGAGAAAAAATACCTAGACGAGGCTAAGTTCCTGCTCGACTATCGTGGCAAAACAGAACACAAGGATATTTACTCGCAGAGTGACAAACCTGTGGTAGAACAGACGGAGGCATGGGGGCATGCCGTACGAGCCGGTTATATGTATGCTGGTATGGCTGATGTCGCAGCCCTACTCGGCGACTCCAGCTATATCAAAGCCATTGATACCATCTACGAGAATATCGTGTCGCGTAAATATTATCTGACGGGAGGCGTGGGTGCAAGACATGGTGGCGAAGCCTTTGGTGCCGACTATGAACTGCCTAACCTGACTGCGTACAACGAGACCTGTGCCGCCATCTCAATGGTTTATCTTTTCGAACGTATGTTCCTGTTGCACGGTGATGCAAAATATATCGACTGTCTGGAGCGTACCTTATATAATGGTGTCATCAGCGGTATGTCTGTCGATGGCGGTAAGTTCTTCTACCCCAATCCACTCAGCAGTGACGGACATTACCGTTTCAATGCCGATGGCACGATGACGCGTCAGCCGTGGTTCGGCTGCGCCTGCTGTCCCTCCAACCTCTGCCGCTTCATCCCCTCGATGCCAGGATATATCTATGGCGTGCGAGACAATGACCTTTATGTGAACCTCTTTGCTTCCAACACTGCCACCATCACAGTAGATGGAAAGAACGTCACTTTAGAACAGAGCACGCAATACCCTTGGGATGGTGACATCTGCATCAAGGTGCTTCAGAACAAGGCGAAGGCATTCAATATGATGATTCGCATTCCGGGATGGGTGCAGAGTAGGGTGGTACCCAGCGACCTCTATTCATATAGTGATGACATCTTCTCTGCTTATGACATCACTGTGAATGGACAGAGCGTCAGCAGTGAATTGGAGAACGGCTATTTCGTCATCAATCGCAATTGGAAGAAAGGTGATGTCATTCGCATCCACCTTGATATGCCTGTGCGTACTGTTGTGGCCAGTCCGAGGGTGGCTGATGACAGAGGACGCGTCGCCGTAGAGCGCGGACCGTTAGTCTATTGTGCTGAGTGGGCTGACAATGAGGACATCAATCCACATCATTTGTTGCTCCCGCATCAGCCGCGTTTTGATGTACTACCAACCTATAGCATCAAAAATACTGAGGGCGACGGAAAATTCTTCAATGTCACAGCCATCACTGCCAAGGCACAGGATATACACATCAACCGTGAGGGACGCCTCGCTGTCAAAGATGTTGATGTAAAGTTGATTCCCTACTACGCCTGGAACCACCGCGGTGCCGGCAAGATGGATGTGTGGCTGGCTCGCAGCCTCAGTGGTTTAGAGGACTAAGATACTCTCAGGCCCCATATTGAAAAGGAGGTCCAGGATGGAAAGGTTAGGCAGGAAGCCATGTTTCTGCTGATATACCTGATAGTAGGGCTTCGGTGTAAAGTCGGGGTCGGGAACGGGATGCTTGGGGCGTATCGTGTCTCGATACGAAGTGATAGATGATGAGTGATAAGTGATAAGTAGGGAATCTGGGATAAATTCCTTTGTATAAGAGACGTGTGGCAGGAAGTCGATGAGTTCGCACATTTTCTGGCGGATTTCCTCGTTGAAATCGAGTAAGAACTCCCAACGTTTCTCAAAGAAAGGACGGATATCATCTTGATAGTAGTCGAAGAAAGGCGACTCGCCATAAGCACTCTGCAAAGCATTCCAGTGTAGGTGCCGCCAATTGCCGTGGTCACTGATGCGGATATCCTTGATATAGAAGTGAGAAGTGAGAGGTGAGAGGTGAGAATCTGTCGTCCGTTCCACAGGCACTGTCAGTGCCTGCACCCCGTTGGTAGTGGCGATGAGACAGCGGTTACGATAAGTTTGTTTCTGAAAACTCTCCCATTTTTCTATCTGTACCTCCTCGGCACGATAGAGTTTCTGGTACCACTGCACGGGCCCGAAATAGGTGGTGCTGAGGAGTGTGGTCATTTCAGAAGTAGCAAACGTTCACTGCGATATCCTTTCCAGAAGGGAGAGGCAGGGTCGTGACTATACAAAATGAAGCATGCTCTTCCAATGATACGGTCTTCGGGTATAAAACCCAGTTCACGGCTACTCAAGGCATTATTCCTACTGATAGCCTCAACCCAATAGTAGTCCTGATCAGCACAGTTGGTAACGCCTGGAACGATGAGTTGTCCGATGGTATCACCAGGCAATGCGGTACAACGACAAATAAGCATTCGTCCTACGGAGTCTTCAAATGCGATGAAGTCACCCTTTTTCACTTCTTGCCTACAGATGCGGCCATAATCGAAGAGGCTTCCTCTCTTGCCTGTGCGCAGACCGTAACTCCAGCGGTTCACCACCACCCTGTCACCAACCATGAACTGCGGAGCCAGTCCATTACCGTCGATGGTGCAGACAGTCATCACCAGTCCTCGGAAGATCAGCATCACCACAAAGGCAATTGCTAACACCCCCAGAAACCTCACTATCCCCCGCATAGCCATCTGTAAACTATAAACTGTAAACCATTATTTTATATTATCCACAATGCGGAACAGTCTGCTCCAACGGATGCCTCCGAATCCACTGCGGTCTGGGTCGCTGCTCCACCAGATGAAGATAGGTTTGCCCACGATGTGGTCCTCAGGCACAAAACCCCAGTAGCGGGAGTCGAGCGAGTTGTGGCGGTTGTCACCCATCATCCAGTAGTAGTCCATCTTGAAAGTGTATTCTTTCGTTTCCTTGCCGTTGATGAATATCTTATCGTCCTTTACCTCCAGTTCATTACCTTCGTAGGTACGGATAGGACGCTCATAGATGGCGATATTGTCGAGTGTCAGCTGAATGCTTTTGCCCTTCTCAGGAATCCAGATAGGGCCGTAGTTGTCGCGCGTCCAATGCATGTTGCCGTTCAGGGGATAGATGTCCCACTCATCTGTTTCAGTATTCAGTTCAATACTCTCCACGATATCTGGCCGTTTTTTCAATGCTTCTGCCGTCTGGTTGGTCATAGGCATAAATCCGTAACTGTTCAGGTCGGCGAGTTCCTCCATCGTGATGTGCCACTCCTGCATCTCCTCGTCGGTGAAGTGGCGCTTCAGCTTCAGCTTATAGGTGTATTGCACGTTGTCGGGCTCTTTATTCTTCTTGCCGTCGAGGTATATGATGCGATCCTTGATTTGTAACGTCTGTCCGGGCAGACCCACACAGCGTTTCACGTAGTTCTCACGACGGTCAGCAGGACGGGTGATGATCTCACCAAACTCCTGTCGGTTCTCCTCTATAAACTGTCGGCCTCCCTGATAGATAGCTTCGAAGAGTTGGCGGCGTACGCCTACATCCAACGAGTCGGGATTAGGCCGCTGGGGATAGCGTTGATAGCCATATTGATAACAGAGACGATAGAAGTCTTGTGCCTGGTATCTCATATCAGCACAGAGCGTATCGCCCGCAGGATAGTTGAACACCACGATGTCGTTCAACTGCACCTTGCCGAAGCCCTTCACACGACGGTAGTCCCACTGGGGCCACTCAATATAACTCTTACACTCTATCATCGGTAGCGTATGCTGTGTCAGGGGCATCGTCAACGGTGTCTGCGGGATGCGTGGGCCGTAACTTACTTTCGACACGAAGAGGTAGTCGCCTGTCAACAACGACTTCTCTAATGAACTTGAGGGAATCACGTAGTTCTGGAAGAAGAACAGGTTGATGAAATAGACGGCCACGAGGGCGAACACCAGGGCATCGACCCATGACATGATCCACTTTACGGGTCCCTCCGACTCTTTCCACCACTGCCATTTAATCTTCTTCGTAATATAGATGTCAAAGATGAATGGTATGAGCAGGAGCCCCCACCATGACTTCACCCAATAAAGGAAGAGCAGATATAACACCAGTACGACGATAAACTTCGCCCACTGCTTTTTCGGATTTAATTCTTTCTTTTTCTCCATTTTAGTTGAAAATATCATTCACACAGATTTGACGCAACATGATCTCTGCAAGTTGCATTTTATTCGAACTTTAACCTATGTTTTAGAATTTAAACATGTCTGAGATAGTGAGCAGTCCCTGATGCTCTTTCGTATATTCCGCTGCCAGCACGGCACCAAGAGCAAAGCCTTTACGTGAGTGCGCATCGTGGGTGATGGTGATAAGGTCTGCATCCGAGTCATAACGGATGGTATGGATACCTGGTACCTCACCACGACGAATATGATCCACACGCAGATATTTCTTGTCCGTTGTATCCTCTTTCCATGCCTCCTTACGGTCTATGTTCTCTACTATTTCCTCAGCTAGTGTGATAGCCGTGCCACTAGGATGGTCGAGTTTATGAACGTGGTGTGTCTCCTCCATCTCCACATCATACTGCGGAAATTCATTCATAATTTTAGCCAAATAGCGGTTCACTGCCGAGAAGATGGCCACGCCGATAGAGAAGTTTGAGGCCCAGAACAGTGTCTTGCCTTCATCACACGCCTTACGGACATCGTCGCCATGCTCTGTCATCCAACCCGTCGAACCGCTCACCACCTTCACGCCCTTTGCCCATGCCTTCAGGTAGTTGCCATAGGCGGCCTGAGGGGCCGTAAACTCAATAGCTACATCTGCCGACACGAACGCTGGTGAATCAAAGTCCTGTTGATTATCAATGTCAATGATACTCACAATCTCATGACCACGGCTGATGGCAATCTCTTCAA
The DNA here is from genome assembly GCA_017965725.1 of Prevotella sp. Taxonomy (GTDB): domain Bacteria; phylum Bacteroidota; class Bacteroidia; order Bacteroidales; family Bacteroidaceae; genus Prevotella. The sequence goes on along the minus strand of JAGCPK010000084.1, from coordinate 5,496 downwards.
TCATCTTACCCATCTTTCCGTAGCCAATTAAAGCTATCTTCATATTTAATTCGAATTAAAACGCTGCAAAGGTACGAATAAGTGAGCAAAAATCCAAAATTTTCTAAGTTTTTTTAGAGAAACACCAAAGTCCAAGGACGGTGAGGAGACCATTAAGCATCAGGAGTTCATAACCGAAATGGTAATCCCAGAGATATTGGGTGGTAGTGTCAAGGGCATAGCAGAGCAGGGGGGAGGCTATACAGATATATGGCACGAGACAGTCATTGGGTTGACGGTGTGTGAAGAGACCGAAGACGAAGAGTCCCAACAGTGGACCGTAGGTATAACTGGCTATGGTATAGATGGCGTCGATGAGCGATGTGGAGTTGATGGCTCTGAACAGGAGGATAAAAAGAACGAAGAAGATGCAGATAGTAATATGCATACGTTTTCGCAACAACTCATTGTCTGGCTGACGACGGATATCCACGCAGTAGCAGGTGGTGAGCGACGTCAGGGCGGAGTCAGCACTGGAGAACGAGGCTGCCACAATGCCAATGATAAAGAAGTAAGTGGTGAGAGGTAAGAGGTCAGAGGATGCTGCGCCTTGGATGTAGATGGGCAGCATCTCATCGCCCTTGAGACCAGTGCCGAGTACCATTGTCAGCAGCACACCAAGAAAGAGAAAGAGTAGATTGGCTGGCACGAAGGCCACCCCATACGAACACATATCTTTCTGCGCATCGCGCAACGACTTACAGGTCAGGTTCTTCTGCATCATATCCTGATCCAGTCCCGTCATCACGATGGCGATAAATGCACCACTCAGGAATTGTTTCCAGAAGTGCTGGGGCGACAGCCAGTCGTCGAACTCGAAGATATGGCTCATTGGCGAGGATGCCACAGTCTTAATGGCCTCGCCGAGGGTGAGGTTCAGGTGAGAGACCACCGACAGGATGATCAGGATGAGGGCCGTAAACAAACAGAGCGTCTGGAAGGTATCCGTAAACACCAGTGTGCCGATGCCTCCACGTTGGGTGTAGAGCCATATCAGCAGTACCATTACCACCACATTCACCACAAACGGGATACCAGCAGGCTCAAACACAAACTGCTGCAAGATGATGCAGACTACATAGAACCTGACAGCCGCCCCCGTCATCTTTGACAACAGGAAGAAACTGGCTCCCGTCAGATAAGAACGCTCTCCCAAGCGCTGGCCTAAGTAGGTGTAAATGCTCGTGAGGTTTAGACGGTAATAAAGCGGTAATAGTACAAAGGCAATCACCAGATAGCCCACGATGAATCCCAGACACATCTGCAGATAGGTCATCTGCGACGAAAGCACCATCCCAGGTACAGAGACGAAGGTCACACCTGAGATGGAGGCTCCCACCATACCAAAGGCCACCATATACCAAGGAGACTTCCGATTGGCACGGTAGAACATATTGTTGTCAGCCTTCCTGCTGGTTAGACGACTGATGCCGAAAAGTACGGCAAAATAGATCAATACAACAATGAAAATGCTCATATTTTGGCAAAAGTACGCACTTTTATGGAAATAACGAAATAAATAAGGAAAAAGTTGTATCTTTGCACCATCATTGACAACAAACAGCGTGAATATCAGGGATAGACAGATCTTACAGATGGCGCTACCTTCGATTGTGGCGAACATCACTGTGCCGTTGCTGGGGATGATTGATGTGGCCATCGTGGGCCACATGGGGAGTCCTGTCTATATCGGAGCGGTGGCAGTGGGCTCAATGATCTTCAATCTGGTTTATTGGCTTTTCGGTTTTCTCCGTATGGGTGCGAGTGGCTTGACGGCACAGGCTCTGGGACGCAGGGATCTGACAGAAGTCACAAGAACATTGGTACGTTCGGTGGGTGTAGCCCTTGGCATCGCCTTGTTGCTGATCATACTTCAGGTACCGCTGAAATGGCTGATGTTCTGGTTGATTGGGCCAACGGCAGATGTGGTCCCATACGCTACGACCTACTTTTATATCGTCATCTGGGGAGCACCTGCCTCGTTGGCGCTGTTCAGTCTGATGGGCTGGTATATCGGTATGCAGAACACACGGATACCGATGTTCATCAGTATCATGCAGAATATCGTGAATCTCCTTGCCAGTCTTACGCTGGTCTATGGCTTCGGCATGAAGATTGAGGGTGTGGCGTTGGGGACGGTCATTGCGCAATACGCAGGATTGCTGATGGCATTGGGATTGTTGGTAAGATATTATGGGTGGCTGCGCAGTTATCTTGTCATAAAGGGAACCTTTTTCCGCAAGGCGATGGGACGATTCTTCCATATCAATCGCGACATATTTCTCCGCACACTCTGTCTCGTGGCAGTGAATCTTTTCTTTACCTCAGCAGGTGCCCGTCAGGGGGCAGTCATCCTTTCCGTGAATACCGTGATGCTGCAACTCTATCTGTTCTTTTCCTATTTCATGGACGGCTTTGCCTACGCTGGCGAGGCGCTGTGTGGCAAGGCCTACGGAGCACATAACGGTATTATCTTCCGAGAGACATTGCGGAGACTCTGGATATGGATGGTGATAGTCACTGCTGCCTATACATTATTATATATAATAGGTGGTCATTGGATTGTTTCGATTCTGACAGACGAGCCTCAGGTGATTGAGACCTCTCGCGAATACCTCTGGTGGGCTTGGCTTATCCCTGTGGCGGGTTGTGTCGCCTTTATCTGGGATGGGGTCTTCATCGGCATGACTGCCACAAGGGGGATGCTTGTCTCGTCACTCATCTCTGCCCTTGTCTTTTTCGCTGTCTATTACTTATCACTTATCATTTATCACTCATCACTCCAAAATCATGGATTATGGTTGGCGCAGGTGGTTTACCTCGCTACGAGGGGTGTTATCCAAACAATTTGGTACAGGTTAAGATTAATTAACACGGTGTGATACAAGATTTTATATATTCGTCTGTTTTAATAAAAAAGGATCAATTATAAGCATAGTTAAATGATAGTAAGATTCAATCGTTGGTACAATGCCGTTTTGACAGCCCTGCTGTCGATGTTGGGCTATGGATGTGATGAGTCGTCATTGGATATGTATGGTACACCTGTTACGGAGTATGGAACACCCTATGCCGAATATCGGGTAAAGGGTCAGGTGACTGATGAGAGTGGTGTTCCAATCAATGGCATTAAGACATCTGCGAAAAATATTGTTATTTCTAGTATAAGTGGTGAACATGGTTTTGGACTTGATTCTGTTCAGACAGATGCTTCTGGCCAATTTGCTGTTTCTTTCCGATGTTCTCCAAGGAATTCGGAAACAAAGTTGATAGTTGAGGATATTGATGGTGCAGCCAATGGTGGTGAGTTCCTCAGTGATACGCTCGATGTCGAATTTGATAAGGCTGTCCAGACGACAAAAGGCGACGGATGGTATGAGGGGTCTTTTGAAATCACTCAGGATGTGAAAATGAAGAAAAAGCCATGAAGCCCACGCCCCTGACCCTGAAGAAGAAACTCGCCCTCGAACTCTGGCGGCAGCAGGAGAATATGTTGCGTAAGGAACATCCCCTGAAACAGTTGTTCTGGGAGTGTACCCTGCGTTGTGACCTGAAGTGTCGCCATTGTGGCAGCGACTGTAAGATGCAGTCGGAGAGAAAGGACATGCCGAAGGAGTACTTCCTGAAGGTGCTCGACAGTATCGCTGCCAAGACTGATCCCCACAAGGTGTTTGTGATTGTCTCTGGCGGAGAACCACTCATGCGACGAGATATTGAGGAGTGTGGACGAGCCATCTATGAGAAGGGTTTCCCTTGGGGGATGGTGACCAACGCCCTGCATCTGACACCCCAGCGTTGGCTAGGACTCTTGCGGGCAGGCATCCATTCGATGACTATCAGCCTCGATGGCTTGGAAGAAGACCACAACTGGATGCGAGGCAACGACCAGAGTTTTCGGATGGTGAGTCAGGCGATAGATATGCTGGTGGCTACTGAGGGCTTCCTCTTTGATATCGTCACCTGTGTGAACCGTCACAATTATTCGAAACTGAACAATATCAAGGAGTTCCTTATTTCAAAGGGCGTGAAGCGTTGGCGACTCTTTACCGTCTTTCCTGTGGGTCGTGCAGCCCTCGATTCTGATATGCGACTGACGAACGAGGAATTCCGAGGGGTGTTTGACTTTATTAAGGAGGTACGCAAAGAGGGTAGGATTCGGGCGGACTATGGCTGTGAGGGATTTTTAGGCAACTATGAGGGGGATGTGCGCAACCGTCTCTTCTCCTGTCAGGCTGGTATCACGGTAGGTTCCGTGATGGCTGATGGCTCTATTGCTGCCTGTGCCAGCATCCGGGCCGACTATAATCAGGGAAATATCTATGAGGATGATTTCATGGATGTCTGGGAAAACCGCTATGCGGCTTACCGCCATCGGGAGTGGATGCGCACCGGTGAGTGTGCTAATTGTCAGTATTTCCGCTATTGTCAAGGGAATGGGATGCATCTTCGCGACGGAGAAGGTCGTCTGCTGCTGTGTCATCTGAATCGATTACAGTAAGGGTGTCTTCTCCTTCAAAGACGGTACGGATGCTGTCTGAATAAGGTTCTTCCAGATATCTCCTGGGGACTGATCCGTAACAAGCTGCAAAGACAAAGGCCGTTGCTCCGAAACCTAACAGTGACAACAGTTTAGTAATAGTCCGTTTCTTGAAAATGCTTATTCTCATGTCTCTTCTAATTTTTCGGCAAAGATAAACAAATATTTCCGTTCTGCCAAGAGAAACCCCCTTAAAGATACTTTATCAAGTTAAATAAACTTAAATCTACGCTGTTTATCACTTATCACTTATCACTTATCACTTATTCTTCTTACCTTTGCAGTCCGATTTAGGGGAGAGACTTAGAATCCCCGTGGGTTGGAGTGTGAATAGGGGTGTCTTTGGCCGGGCACAACGGTTCGTGAATCGCCAGTCCAAGCGCTCGTTAGACTTGCAACCGGGAGTTAGACCTCGGATGTAGGTTTATGTGCGTATATAAAATTAATAAGTTAAACTGTTTTTTAGTAGTAAAATTAAAAATGAACACTTTAAGTTACAAGACTATTTCCGTGAACAAGGAAACAGCAAAGAAGGAGTGGGTGGTGATTGACGCCACAGACCAGGTCGTTGGTCGTCTCGCTTCAAAGGTAGCAAAGCTGATTCGCGGAAAGTACAAGCCAACTTTCACTCCGCACGTTGATTGCGGTGACAATGTGATTCTTATCAATGCCGATAAGGTAGTATTCACTGGTAAGAAAGAGACCGATAAGGTTTATACCCGCTACACAGGTTATCCTGGTGGTCAGCGTTTCCAGACGCCTGCTGAGTTGCGCAAGCGCAATGGTGGTGTAGAGAAGTTCCTCCGTCACGCCGTGAAGGGTATGCTGCCAAAGGGTCCCCTCGGACGCAGCCTGCTGAACAACCTCTACATCTATGAGGGTACAGAACATCCGCACGAGGCTCAGAAGCCGAAGGCAAT
>JAGCPK010000083.1 GCA_017965725.1 Prevotella sp. | reverse complement strand
TGGCCCTCGTCCAAACCCAGACAAGCAGTCGCCACGATGAAGCAAACCAACAAGAGACAACAGCAGAGCCCATCAGTGAGGAGACAGAGTCAATGCTTCCAGAGCCTGCTGTACCATCGTCATCAGAAAATCAGCAAACAGAGCCTTCACAAACACAAATCGATCAGTCCCGTCAAGAAAACCGCATTCAAGAAATGCCTGATGAATGGTTGACAGAACGGTCATCCCTAGCATCTTCCCGTCAATGGTCCATAGGTGTCAATGCCTCTGGCGGACTCCTTGCTGCCAACACCTTCCAGCGCACAGATCGTCTGTATTCACAACATGGAACTTTTACATATAATGGTGATAAGTCCCCTACAGGACCAGCAGGATGGGCATATGGAAAAGCAGAAAATGGATCTGATAACTATCAAGGCTACTATTTTGTGAACAACTATTCCTATACACTGACAGAATATGTCTCAAAACACCATCTCCCCATCCGCTTCGGATTGAGCGTGCAGTATCAGTTGAATAACCATCTGGCCCTGCATAGCGGCATCAGTTACACCTACCTCTATTCTGAGTTCAGCATCCCACTCTATCAGAACCTCAGTTACGACCAGAAACTGCACTATCTTGGCATTCCCCTTGGGGTGACTTGGCAACTGTGGTCAACCAACCGCTTCCATTTTTATCTCTCTGGTGGGGCGATGGTTGAGAAGTGTGTGCGTGCTGACGTGGACGGCAGTTCTGTAAGCAAGAAACCTTGGCAGTGGTCTGTCGCAGCAGCAGCAGGAGCGGAATACACTTTCATTCCCCAATTGGGCGTATATCTTGAGCCCTCCCTCGGTTATTATTTCGACGACGGCACCTCTCTGGAGCATTATTATAAGGAACATTCACTGGCTCCTTCCATTATGTTCGGACTCCGTCTCCACCTGAACGAATAGTCCCCATGACACTCTTTATTATACCTTATTAAATAAAAAAAATGTAAATTATTCCCCCGTTACGAGGGATTTGCGTAATTTTGCACGCAAAAGCGTGCGAAAGAAATGAGTATTACCAGTATAGTAAGGAAGGTCTTCGAGTCCCGCCAGCGGGAACTGGAGAAGCATCAGAACGGAGGAGAGCAGTTGCAGAGGGCTGTACTCAGTCGTCTGATTGCTGAGGCTAAGGATACGGAATACGGACGGAATCATGCCTTCATAGGGATGAAGGGCTACGAGGATTTCGTGCGTCATATCCCCATCAATACCTATGAGGAACTGAAAGGTTTCATCGACCGTATGCGTCACGGTGAGACGGATGTCCTCTGGCCTGGACGCGTCAGATGGTACGCGAAGTCAAGTGGTACAACGAATGACAAGTCGAAGTTTATTCCTGTGAGTCGTGAAGGTCTTAAACGAATGCACTACAAAGGTGGTTTCGACGCTGTAGCGATGTATCTGCAGAACAACCCTAAGTCACGCATCTTCGACGGACGTTCCCTGATTCTTGGAGGCAGTCATGCACCCAACTATAATGTAAAGGACTCATTAGTAGGCGATCTCAGCGCTATCCTTATCGAGAATATCAACCCATTAGCTAATCTCGTGCGGGTACCTAAGAAGCAGACAGCCTTGTTGAGTGACTTTGAAATCAAACGAGACCGTATAGCCCGCGAGGCGATGGACAAAAACGTCACAAACATCTCTGGCGTTCCCTCATGGATGCTCTCTGTGCTGACGCGAATGATGGAGATTACTGGCAAGACACATCTGGAGGAAGTGTGGCCAAACATCGAGATGTTCTTCCATGGTGGTGTGGCCTTCACGCCCTATCGTAAGCAATACGAGCAACTGATTACCTCGCCCAATATGCACTATATGGAGACCTATAACGCCAGCGAGGGTTTCTTCGGGCTTCAGGACGACCCGGCAGACAAGTCAATGCTCCTGATGCTCGACTATGATGTGTTCTATGAGTTTATTCCGATGGATGGTGGCGATCCTGTGCCGCTGTGGGGAGTGGAGACTGGTAGGAATTATGCTATGGTGATTTCCACCTGCTGCGGACTTTGGCGCTACGAGATTGGTGATACCATCCAGTTCACCTCGACGAATCCCTATAAGTTCATCATCTCTGGACGTACGAAGCACTTCATCAACGCCTTTGGTGAGGAACTCATCGTGGATAATGCGGAGAAGGGTCTTGCCTATGCCTGTGAACAGACTGGTGCCGAGGTCTCAGAATATACAGCAGCCCCTGTCTTTATGGATCAGAATGCCAAGTGCCGCCACCAGTGGCTCATCGAGTTTGCCAAGCCACCTCAAGATGTGCAGCAATTCGCCCAGTTACTCGACAGTCGTCTGCAGCAGATCAACAGCGACTATGAGGCTAAGCGCTATAAAGATATCACCCTGCAACCCCTTGAGATCATCGTGGCGCGCCCCAACCTCTTCAATGACTGGCTGAAGATGCGTGGAAAGTTGGGAGGCCAGCACAAGGTGCCTCGCCTGAGCAACTCGCGTGACAGTATCGAACAATTATTGAAGATGAATTCATGAAGAAACTCATCTACATATTCTGCATCGCCTGTGTGATCATCTCTTGTGCAAGGATGGGCTCACCTGATGGCGGTTGGTATGACGATGATCCGCCAAAGGTCATCAAGGCCATCCCTGAGGATCAGGCAACAAATGTCCATTCGAGAAAGATCAATATCTATTTCGACGAATATATCAAGTTAGAAGACGCAACGAACAAAGTCATTGTGTCGCCCCCACAGTTGGAGATGCCTGATATCAAGGCTGCAGGAAAGAGGATTGTGGTGGAGTTGAAAGATACGCTCAAGGAGAACACCACCTATACCATTGACTTCAGCGATGCTATCAGCGACAATAACGAGGGTAATCCGATGGGCAACTACACATATAGTTTCTCCACCGGTGAGCAGATAGACACGATGGAGGTGTCGGGCTATGTGCTCGATGCCAGCAACCTGGAGCCTGTCAAAGGTATCCTTGTGGGACTCTATGACGACCTTGCCGACTCTGCCTTCAAGACCAAGCCGATGCTGCGCGTCTCACGCACAGACAGCCGAGGTCATTTCGTGGTGAAAGGCATCTCCCCAGGTACTTATCGTGCCTACGCCCTACAAGAAGCCGACGGTGATTTCCGTTTCACGCAGAAGAGCGAGATGATTGCCTTCAGCCACGACACCTTCGAGCCCTCGTCGAAGCCTGACACCCGTGTGGATACCGTCTGGCGCGATTCATTGCACATCGACGCATTGCTACAGATACCTTACACCCACTTCCTGCCTGACGACATCACGCTATTGGCTTTCACTCACACACAGACAGACCGTGTACTGCTGAAGACAGAGCGTCTGGAACCGAACAAGTTCTCGATGTATTTCACTTATGGCGACTCGCTATTGCCAGAGATTAAAGGCTTAAACTTCAATGCTGACAATGCCTTTGTCATCGAGACTAACGAGATGCGCGACACCATTCACTACTGGCTGCGCGATACGATGCTCGTCAACCAGGACACGTTACAAATGGATATCTCATATCGGATGACAGACACGCTGGGTAACCTTGTGCTGCACACCGACTCTGCCCTTGAGATACTGGCGAAGGTGCCTTACGAGAAACGCATGAAAGAAAAGGCAAAGGAAATAGAGAAATGGGAAAAGGAACAGGAAAAAAAGAAGAAACGGGAGGAGAAGTACGACTCCATCTTCCCTGTGAAGCCATTGGAACCAAAGTATAATGTTCCCTCGCAACTAGACCCTGACCAGAGGTTAATCGTGGAGATGCCCGCTCCCCTACAGCATTGCGACACCTCTGCCGTTCATCTCTACTTGGAGATTGACTCGCTTTGGTATAACGCAGACTGCATCTTCCGTCCTGTAGAAAATTCCATCCGACAATATGAGATTCTGGCGGATTGGAAACCTGGATTGGAGTATAGTCTTGAGATTGACTCTGCTGCATTCATAGATATCTATGGCCTGGTGTCAAAACCCTATAAACGGGGCCTAAAGGTAAAGAAGACGGAAGAATACTGTTCGCTGTTGCTTTACATCAGTGGGGTGGATGCGCCTGACTCTACCATCATCGTGCAGATGCTCAACAAATCTGATGCTGTCACCAAAGAAGTGAAAGTCGTTGGTGGAACAGCAAAGTTCAATTATGTCATTCCTGGCAAATACTATTTCCGCGCCATTGTCGATCTCAACGGCAACGGGAAATGGGACACAGGCGATTATGACGCTGACCTTCAGGCTGAGGCGGTCTATTATTATCCGAAGGAGATAGAATGTAAGGAGAGATGGGATGTTACCGAATCATGGAACCTCACCTCCAAGCCCCGTTTCCAGCAGAAGCCTCAGGAGATTACCAAACAAAAGCCTGATAAGGCCAAGCAACTCAAGAACCGCAATGCCGAACGCGCTAAGCAACTCGGTATCGAATATCTAAAAACAAAAGGAATCAATTTAGAAAAATAAGTAAGAATATGAAAAGATTATTGTTAATACTGTTTACTGTGCATTGTTCACTATTCAGTGCTTTTGCACAGTGCGGCATAGAGAATACCGCTTTCAAGAGTGGTGAGGAACTTGAGTATGACCTCTATTTCAACTGGCAGTTTATCTGGGTGAAGGTTGGCTCGGCTGAGATGGACACCAAGATGGCGAAGTTCGAGGGTAAGGACGCGTGGAAGTCTTATCTCATCACGCGAGGCAACAACAAACTCGATAAATATTTCATGATGCGCGACACGCTGCTCAGTTATTGCAATCAGGACCTCTCACCCCTCTACTTCAGAAAAGGGGCCCGCGAAGGCGACAGATATTACGTCGATGAGATATGGTATAGTTATCCCAACGGCAACTGTCAGTTGAAGAAGCACCGTATCGATGCCGATGGCGAGCAGCACTGGAAAACCAGTACCTATAAGAGTTGTATCTACGATATGATGTCTATCTTCCTTCGTGCCCGTAACTTCAATGCCGCAAACCTGAAGAAGCACCAGACAATTCCGATGCCCATCAGTGATGCTAAAAGTCTGACTAATTCATGGTTGGAGTATAGGGGTAAGGAGAACTTCAAGATGAACGGCTCAAAAGAAAAGTTCCGTTGTCTTGTCTTCTCGTTCTATGAGCGTGAAGACGGCAAAAGCAATGAACTGATTCGCTTTTATATCACAGACGACCAGAATCACATCCCTGTGCGTCTTGACATGTTCCTCAGTTTCGGTTCGGCCAAAGCATTCCTCAGAAGTTATAAGGGCATACGAAGCCCCATGACATCGAAGGTCAATTAGCATTCTTGCCCCTCTTTCCGACGGAATAGCCATGTATTCCTCCTGTTACCTGATCTAACATCTCGTCATCAATCTCTTCCAACTTAGGATTGAGGGTGGGTTGTGATTTCTGGTTTGTCTTGTTCTTGAAGACAAAAAACAGGGTAATGCCTATCAAGAAAAGAGCAGCAATGATAATAACCAATATATTCATAAGTATAATGGAGTTATAGTTGTCTGATCGACATTTCGTAAAAGAGTCCCTTCTTTTCCATCAGTTCCTCGTACGTTCCCTGTTCGGCGATCTTTCCCTTATCCAGCACAATGATACGGTCACAGTGTCGGATGGTAGAGAGTCTTTGAGCAATAATGACACGGGTACAGTGAAGGGTATCGAGGTTTTTACTGACCTGTTTCTGTGAGATATTGTCAAGTGCCGAAGTAGCCTCATCGAAGAAGATGATTTCCGGTTTTGAAATCAGGGCACGTGCAATGAGGATACGCTGCTTCTGTCCTCCAGAGAACTCTCCTCCTCCCTCACTGACGATGGTATGAAGCCCCATAGGCATACGACGGACATCTTCATCAAGACTGGCCATACGCAAGGCATCCCACACATCCTTGTGTGTCGCCCAGGGGGCAGTGATGGAAACATTCTGGAAAAGGTCGCCCGTAAAGAGCCTCCCACTTTGGAGACAGCATCCTATCTTACGGCGCAGGCTGGTCTTATCCACCTTAGATAAATCATAGTTATCATAATAGATACCACCAGTCAGGGGTTGTTCAAAACCGAGTAGCAGGCGCATCAATGTTGTCTTCCCGCTACCAGACTTACCCACAATACCAACATATTCTCCAGGTTCTATCTTCAATGACAAATCATCAAGAACCAGGGGTCCGCCTTCCTGATAACGGAAACTCAGTCCGCTGACCTCTATGCTACCTAACAGATCTTCCACTTGGGGCGCCTTCGCCTCCATTTCTGGTACAGTCTCCAGAATTGGTTTCACAGACTCCAGTAACGGCTTAATCCTTGCCATTGACGGCATGATCATATTCATTTGTGCCAAAGCAGCGGTCATCATTCCAAAGGCGGAGTTGAAAGCGATATAGTCGGATGGTGAAACATTGTTCGAAAGAGTTGACCAGAAAATAACGGCAGTACCACCTATACCCAACAACGCGGTTAAAGCCCGGTAAAGACGCCCAATAAAGGCTGGATTATAGACCAGGCGCGCCTGGTCTGTATAGAAGTCTAGCCATCGGGTAAAGGCACGATTCTCCGATCCGGTCAGTTTGATCTTCTGGATTCCCGCAAACATATTATATTCAAGTCCGCTGAGTTTTGCCGCCTTTTGTATGTACATCCCTTGGATACGTTCTGTTCTTCTATAGTTCAGCCAGAGTACTACAATCTGGAAGGCAAGGATTCCGAAGGCAGGCAATAATAGTGATCTGCCGTAAAGCCATAATTGCATGAAATAGATCAGCGAAAGGACACCAGTAAGACAAGCACCGATGATGGTCTCGTTGATCATGCTACAGAGCGTAGCCAGGTTCGTGATCTTCTCCGTCAGTTCACCACTGGCATTCTTGGAGAAGAAAGTTGGTGAGAGGAGAAAGGTGCGAGCCATGATTGCATTATGGGTATGCAAATCGACGATATGCTGCACACGGGTAATGTAGAGGTTGCGAGTCAGCGTCAACAGCATGGTACCAACGGTAGCACCAATAAGGAGACCTGTGATTGGTAACAGATCGACGGCATCACCAGTAGGGATGACGGTGTCGAAGATCAGTTTATTGGCCATTGGCGTGAACATACCCAAGAGGACGACAACAAGTGCAGCGACTAACAATAAGAAGGCATTCGGACCAGACACCACACTCCATGCAAAAGTTATCAGGTCTTTCACCTTTAAGGCGTGAAGGGGTAAGGCTTTTGTGAAGATGATGGCTGTTGGCTTGAGGTGATCTTCCATCTCTTGTCTGCCTAATGTCCTTATCAACCCTTCATGATCTTTATAACGATAACCAAGCCCTGTGCTGGTAGGTGTCAATACAGCCAAGTGTCCATCCTTAGTGTAACCCAAAAGAGGTCCGACACATTCACGCCACCATTCACCTGTCAGACGGATGCGACGCATCATGATACCACGAGGTCGCAGAATGCCTGTCAGCTGTTCCTCTGGAGTAAGCATATCATCCTCATCAAGTTCATAGTCTTTTACTTCCAAAGCATCGAGGATTTGTCTAAGTGCAGATTGGTCATCCTGTGGTACGACACGCTTTTTCCTACGGAATCCCAGCCTCTGGGCTCCGCGATCCATGACCTCGCCCCACTTCACCTTTTCCAGTTCCCTGCGCTTTTTGATTTGGTTGATATATACTGCCATAGGTTACTCGTTTTTCATCAGTTCACGGTACATGCCTTCCTTTTCTATCAGATCCTCATGTTTTCCACGCTGAATAATCTTTCCCTGATCCAAGACAATAATCTCATCGCAGTCTCGGATGGTTGAAAGACGGTGAGCAACAATGATCTGAGTAGGGCCTATCAAACGGATGGCCGACATAATCTCGTCCTCCGTCTTCGGATCAAGGGCAGAGGTGGCCTCGTCCATGATAAGGATAGCCGGTTCTTTTGCCAAGGCAGTGGCAATCTCCATTCTCTGACACTGACCGCCAGAAAAGTTCTGTCCACCTTTGATGACCTTGGTACCAAAACCGTCTGGACGGCTCACGATATCGGAACGTATCTGTGCATCATTACATGCCATCATCATAGTAAAATCCTCGATACTCTCATCCCACATACGTATATTCTGAGCCACGGTATCATCAAAGAGAACCACATTCTGGTCTATGACTGCCACGGAGTTCGTCAGTTCTTCTGACGAGATACTCTCAATAGGGCGTCCGTCAAAGAGGATTTCTCCAGACCATGGTTTGTAGAGACCAGAGATAAGTTTGGCCAATGTTGATTTACCACAACCACTGCAGCCTACAAAGGCAATGCTATGACCTGGCTCAATACGAAAATTGAAATTTTCGATCAATGGCGGTTGTAGGCGGGAATAGCCGAAGGTGACGTTCTTGAGTTCCAAAAGTCCGCCAAGTTTCCCTTCTGCCATGTTCGTTTCATCTTCACGGTGGTCTTCTGGACAGTTCATCACATCTTCGACACGTTCCATCTGGCTACGCATCTCTATGATAGTCTGTGAGGCATTTACCAGACCATTAACAGGAGAGAGGAAAGAAGACATAAATCCTTGAAAGGCCATCAGCATACCCACTGTCAACTCGCCTTTCAGGATAAGCAGTGCTCCAAGCACAAGCACGGCAGTATCCACTAATCCACTGGCAAGAATAGGCAATGTCCCCATTTTCAGTTGTAGGTCGGTCAGATTCCCCTCTTTATTGAATTTACTCGCCCAGAGTCCACTCCAATACTCGAAAAAACCTGTTTCTGCACCTGCGGCCTTGATACTCTCCATATTCTCAATACAGGAAACGGTGGCAGAATAATATTTCCCCGTTCCATGTTCCATAGAGCGAATCAAGTTAATGCGTCGCGCTGAGTAATAGTGTACAATGGCAAGGTTGATGGCGGCAGCAAAAACACCTATCAATGTTAAGGGAACCGAATAACTGAACATGAGAATGAGATACAGCAGGAGCAATGCGATATTAATAATCTGAGGAGCAAGTACCTCAACAAGTGTGTTCGTGATAGATTCATTTAGATGTTGTCTCTGCTGCAGATCGCCCACGTTTCGCATAGAAAAGAAAGACATCGGCAGTCGCAACAGATGTCGGAGATATTTCACGTTACTCTTTAGCGCAAGTGATCCTGCCACTCTTTTGGCATAACGGGATTGTAATAATACCAGATAAAATTGAAAAAAGGCTATAATAGCCATTGTTAGGAAAAATGCTGTTGCCCAGTCTCTATTCCGTCCCGACAGAATCTCATCAAGGAAGATGCGCGTGAAGAATGGGGTCGTCAGTGTAACAAAAGCCACAAGCAGTGCAAAGATAAAAGAAATCAAGAATCCTTCGCCTGCCCCTTGCAAGTTCTTTTTGACATACGACAAGATACTCGTTTGATGTCCTTCAGGTACAAATGCTTCTGTTGGTTTAAATACCAGAACAACTCCCGTAAACGACTTTCGAAACTCATCCATCGGAATCTCCACAGGACCGGCAGCAGGGTCATTAAGACAAGCAAAACCATTGTGATAGCCACGAAAAATGACAAAATGCTCAAATCTCCAGTGAAGAATGGCAGGTTGCAAGTCCGTGAGTCCGTCTGAAGGGCAATGGTAGCCCTTTGCCTCCAGTCCATAGTTGCGTGCTGCTTGCAGAATATTTTTGGCAGAACTACCGTCACGTGAAACCCCACAGGCAGAACGCACTTCTTCCAATGGAAGCCATTTACCATAGTAGGCTAGAATCATTGTCAGACAGGCAGCACCACATTCCACTGCTTCCATCTGCATCACCATGGGTACCTTCACAACATCAGATCCAATAGACATGTCTTCTACCTTTTTAATTCCCTATTAGATCCTCTACTGTGTTGCTGACAGTTCCGAACAAAACACTCCACACAGGTTTCCTTTCTGTAATGACCTGAATATTGCAAAGTGTTCCCATATTAATCTGAAGCCCCTGACTTTTTTCACGGCTCCAGATCAGATTGCCATCTTTTTCATCAAACACCACACGTACTTCATAGACCGGCTGATTGTTTGGAATGAAGGCGGCTAGTGCTTCCAGTTTTAGCCGTTCTGCCACCTCCTGTTTCGTTGTTGGAAACTGTTCAATACCTACGACTTTGCCAAATGCATAGCCCCAGTTCTCACGCTGCAGGTCGGCAGGTGTGGTCTGGACTTGTTGTCCGATTTTCAGTTTCCTCAGATCTTCAAACGGTACATAGCACAACATTTCCCTTTTCTCCGTCTGCCCCCTCTTTATCAGTTGCGTCACTGACTCCTGAGTCTTCAGTTCTTCTCCCTCAAAAGGGAAGACAATGCCTTGTGCCATCACTTTATAGTTAATCGTGCCAAAGGCACACCAATAGGCCGCCACTGCCACCATCGCTATCATGGCACCAAGCACGATTTTCAGTTTCGGCGATGCGATACGCGCCATTTCCTCGGCTTCGATATTATCGTCGAGTGCCTCTAATGCTTCCTTGTTAAAAATGTTGGCCATAAAAAAGGGGTGCTATGCTCTTTCTATCGTCAGATGTCTGGTGAACCCTGTCATATAGAGTATTTTATAGATGTTATCACTCACGTGGGTCATCTTGATCTTTCCAGAGAGTTCACGGATTACGGTACGCATGGTTGCCTGGATGATACGCAATCCGGAACTGGCTATATAGACCAGTTGAGAACAGTCGATCTCAAGATCAACTCCTTGTTCCAAAGCAGGTTCAATGTCACGTTCAAATTGCGCTGCATTCAGGGTATCAATACGTTCACCTGCCTGAATGATGGTTTTGCCGTTTTCTTTAATAATCTTTGTCATGTTGTTATGATTTTAAATATTGTTGTCTGTTTTATCTGTTGTTGAAATGGTCTTAATCATTGTCAGGATATTCTTTCCACCTGTCCGCTGATAGTTGACGCTATCCATGATGTTTTTTACTATGAAGATGCCAAGTCCGCCTTGTTCGCGATCCATCGGATTGGCAATGACATCAACATCTTCCTTCATTGTCGGGTCAAAGGCACGCCCCTCGTCAGAGAGGGTAAGAGTAAGGTTCTTTCCGTCGAAATCGGCAGAGAGCAGGATGTCGGCGGTGACTCCTTCTGGGTAGGCATAGAAAATGACATTCGAGACAATCTCCTCCAACACAAGTTGCAGATTCAACTGCAAATCCATGTCAATGCCAATCTCTTCACCCACCTCTTCGATGAATGCCCCCACACGGATCAGTTCCTGGCTGTCGTTCTTAATGGTTAGTTCTCTTTTCATTTTTATAGTTTTGCGTCAAAAGGAGCAGCAGTGACACAACGGAGGTTCTTTTCCAACTGGGTGGTGCTGCTGGCTCCTACGAGTACAGAGGTGACGCCCTTCTGGTGGAGAATCCAGGCGAGGGCCATCTCAGCGAGGGTCTCTCCACGACTTTCTGCCACCTCGTTATAGTTCCTCAGTTTTTCCAAGAGTTGCGGCGTCAGCATCTCTTTCTTCAGGAATTTCTCCTTTGCCATCCTACTGTCTGCAGGGATGCCGTTGAGATAGCGGTCTGTCAACAACCCCTGTGCCAAGGGCGAGAAAGCAATGAAGCCCACACCCTTCTCAGCACAGAAGTTGAGGATACCCTCGTCCTGCGGCTTACGGTCAAGCATATTGAGTCGTCCCTGATAAATCAGTAGTGGAACGTCACGTTCCTTCAAGTATTCATATCCATATTTCAAGGGTTCAAGAGGCCAGTTGGAGATACCCACATAGAGGGCCTTACCCTGACGGACAATATCGACAAGTGCCTGCAAGGTTTCTTCTAAAGGCGTGTTAGGATCATAGCGATGACTATAGAAGAGATCCACATAGTCTATTCGCATCCGTTTCAGGCTCTGGTCAAGACTAGCCATCAGATATTTTCTGCTGCCCCAATCGCCGTAAGGTCCAGGCCACATGTCGTAGCCTGCCTTCGTGGAGATGAACAGTTCATCGCGATAAGGACGGAAATCCTCATCCATCAGTCTTCCGAGTGTCTCTTCAGCAGAGCCATAGACAGGACCATAGTTATTGGCCAGATCAAAATGGGTGATGCCATGATCAAAAGCATAGTGTGTAATCTCACGGCTCCGCTCATAAGGATCCACGCTTCCGAAGTTATGCCAGAAGCCGAGGCTCACTTTGGGCAACAACACCCCCGAGCGTCCGCAACGCTCATATTCCATC
>JAGCPK010000082.1 GCA_017965725.1 Prevotella sp. | reverse complement strand
CTGGGCTCTGACGGTTATGCCGGGGAGATCGGACATACCTGCATCCATCACGAAGGTCGCCTTTGTGGCTGTGGTAATAAGGGTTGTCTGGAGGCTTATACCGCCTCGAAAGGTATCATCCGTACAGCCCGTGAGATTATGACGGAGTCGGCAGAACCCTCAGAAATGCGCCGTGTACAGAAACTCTCACCAAGAGTGATTGCAGAATTGTGCGATAAGGGTGATGCGATGGCTATTGAGACTTTCCGTCGTACGGGTGAGGCTTTGGGTCTCGGACTCGCCAACTATGCCTCTGTCATGGATCCTGAGGCCTTTATCTTCACAGGCGGTATTGCCAGAGCCGGTAAATGGCTGATGGAACCTGCCCAGAAAGCCTTTGAGGAACACGTGTTCCATAATATCAAGGGTAAGGTGAAGTTCCTGAGTTCTGAATTGGAAGAAGGCGAGCGCAACATTCTTGGTGCGAGCGTACTGGCATGGGAGGTGAAGGAATACTCTCTGTTTGTTGAATCCTAATGAAAATCAATATGGAAGCAGTTGATAAAATCAAAACCCGAGTCGTTGGTGTTGACATCCGAGAGGTGAAAACCACTTATGCTGTGGTGGATATCCGTGGCGAGATTATCGCGATGGACTATTTTATGACGATGGACTATCCTGATATATCGGATTATGTCAGTGCCCTGAGTGAGAAAATCATTATGCTTGTCGAAGAGAACGGTGGCTATGAGATGATACGGTCTGTGGGTATGAGTGCGCCTAGCGCCAACTTTATGACAGGTTGTATTGAAAATGCTGCCAATATGCCTTGGAAAGGTATTGTACCTCTGGCAGCAATGCTTCGCGACCGTCTCGGACTGGCTGTGGCTTTGGCTAACGACGCACATGTCACAGCATTGGGCGAGAAAGCCTATGGTAGTGCGCACGGTCTGAAGGACTTTGTGGTGGTGTCTATCAGTCACGGTGGTCTTGGCAGCTGTGTTTTCATGGATGGAAAGCCCCACCTGGGCGTGAATGGATTTGCTGGAGAGGTGGGACACTCCTGTGTGGAAGTCGGTGGTCGTGAATGCGGCTGTGGACGTAGAGGTTGTCTGGAGACCTACTGTTCTGACAAGGGTCTTGTAAGAACTGTAGAAGAATTGTTGCAGGCTGAGGAACTGCCGTCGGCATTGAAGGAACTGAAGAATATCAGTGTTCAGTCGGTCACTTATTATTGTGATCAGGGAGATCAGGTGGCTATCGAGGCTATGCGTCGTCTGGGATTCATGCTCGGACTAGGCTTGGCCAACTATGCCTCGATTCTGAATCCTGAAGCTATTATCCTGACAGGTGATATGATGCAGGCTGGCAAATGGTTGTTGAAACCCATGCGTAAATCGTTTGATGAACATGTGTTCCATAATATCCAGGGTGAGACGCGTCTGTTTGTTTCCATCCTGAAGGAAGGTGAGCGCGATGTGCTGGGTGCCAGTGCCCTCGCCTGGGATGTCAAAGAGTATTCATTATTCAAATAACATAATCTAATCTATTATATTACAGTGGAAGAGTATAATATCAAAACAAGAGTTGTAGGCGTAGATATCAGCATGGAGCGTACGACCTACGCCATTGTTGATGTACGTGGCAACATCATTGCCGAGGGGCATTTCGCCACACTCGACTATCCTGATGTAAATAACTACGTGACGGCACTGAGCGAGAAGATTCTGACATTAGTAGAGGAGAATGGGGGCTATGAGACCATTCGTTCCATCGGTATCAGTGCACCGAGTGCCAGTAACATCTCTGGTTGTATTGAGAACGCTGCCAACCTGCCCTGGAAGGGTGTCATCCCCCTGGCTGCTATGGTGCGTGACAGAATCGGATTGGCAGTAGGCCTGGCCAACGATGCGCACATCGCAGCCTTAGGAGAACATGTGTTCGGTAGTGCCCACGGAATGAGTGATTTTATCATTGTACATATCGGATCGGGATTAGGCAGTTGCTTCTTCAGTAACGGACGTGATCATAAGGGTGTCCAAGGCTTTGCCGGTGAGGTGGGACATACCTGTGTCGTCGATGGTGGCCGTGACTGTGGTTGTGGTCACAAGGGCTGTCTGGAGACGTATGCTGCTGCCAAGGGTATTGTGCAGACGGCTCGTGAGATGATGGCTGAGAGTGACAAGCCCTCGCTGATGCGTGAGATTGATCACCTGTCACCGAGAACCATCACCGAATGCTGCGACAAAGGCGATGAGATGGCTATCGAGGTGTATCGTAAGACGGGTTATATGCTTGGTATCGGCCTCGCCAACTATGCCTCTATCATCAATCCTGAGGCCATCATCCTGACGGGTGGTATCTCCCATGCAGGTCACTGGTTGCTCGACCCGACCTACGATTCGTTTGAGGACCATGTGTTCCCGAATATGCGAGGTCATGTGAAACTGCTGTTGTCGAAACTCGATGACCGTGAGCGTGATGCCTTGGGTGCCAGCGCTTTGGCCTGGGAGGTTCCTGAATATTCACTGTTTAAGTAAGATGGATGTAGAAAGGATTAACGAGA
This sequence comes from Prevotella sp., assembly GCA_017965725.1. Taxonomy (GTDB): domain Bacteria; phylum Bacteroidota; class Bacteroidia; order Bacteroidales; family Bacteroidaceae; genus Prevotella. The sequence goes on along the minus strand of JAGCPK010000082.1, from coordinate 22,510 downwards.
TTATCAACGCGAAACCCAATCTAAGTACCGCTCTCGGCATGGAGTTCATCTCCACACCCGAGGGCGATACATGTATGGCACGGATGAAAGTCGATGAGCGTAACCGTCAGCCCTTTGGATTCCTGAGTGGCGGTGCCTCGCTGGCACTGGCAGAGAATGTGGCGGGTGTAGGTTCTTCAGCTCTCTGTCCAGGTTGTGCTTGTGTGGGCATTGAAGTCAGTGGCAGTCACGTGAAAGCTGTGGCAGAAGGAGATACGGTGACGGCTTTTGCCCGTCTGCTCCATGAAGGAACGACTCTCCACGTATGGAATGTGGATATCAAGGACACGTCGGGCGACCTTATCTCGAATGTCCGTGTCACCAATTATATTATCAAACAGAAAAAATGATGTCATCATTTGCCATCTATCGTTTACCGTTTGCAGACCATTGCATCCGAGTGGAGCAGACAGATGGTGAGCCTGCTGAACTTCATTCATGCACAGAACTGAATGGGCGCAGTGGTTTCGTAGTGGCTCCCTTCGACATTACGCCAGAGCAGCCCATCCTGCTGATCCGGCCTGATGTTGTGAAGTCTGTAGAGGTAAGAGGTGAGGGGCAAGAGGTGAGGGATATGTCTGCAGCAGAGTATCCTCTCACTTCTCACTTCTCACCTCTTATCTCTTCCTATGCCATCGATTTCGCTAATTATCATGCCCAACTCAAGGCAGGGTTGTTCCGTAAGATTGTCTTGGCCCGTTGTGTCGATGAAGAGACAGCCGAACCGATAGAGCCGATGACACTTTTCAGATATGCCTGTGAACGTTATCCCCGTATGTTCATCTCCCTGGTCTATACAGAGAAGAGTGGCTATTGGCTGACGGCTACGCCTGAGATCCTTCTGGAGAAACAGGATGCGCAATGGCGGACGATTGCCTTGGCGGGAACGATGAAGTTGGAAGGCGAACAACTGAACGGTGAGGGCGAGGCCCTTGCCTGGTCCACGAAGAATATCCAGGAACAGCGTATCGTGGCTACGTACATCACAGAATGTCTCGAACAGTTTACGGGTGATTTTCAGGAGGAAGGTCCTCGTACCGTCCGTGCTGCCAACCTCGTCCATCTGCGTAGCGACTTCACTTTCACCCTTCCTGATTCAGACCATCTGGGTGACTTGCTCCATGCCCTCCATCCGACGCCTGCCGTCTGTGGTCTCCCTAAGCGAGACACTTTCAACTTTATCATCCGCAATGAACATGCGCCCCGTCGCTACTATAGCGGTTTCATGGGACCTATAGGAGAACAGACCCATCTCTATGTATCCCTTCGTTGTATGAATATCGAGGACAACCGTTACCATCTCTATGCAGGGGGCGGACTGTTGAAGGACAGCACTGAGGAACAGGAATGGCAGGAGACGGAGGCTAAACTTGAAACCATGCGATCATTATTATATGTATAGCAATAAGGAAAACGTAAACATATTAACGGCTTTGTTCGTGGCTCATGGCATCAGGCATGCTGTGGTCTGTCCGGGTAGCAGGAACTCGGCCATTGTGCATAACCTCAACGAGTGTCCTGACATCACATGCTATCCTGTGACGGATGAGCGCAGTGCGGGTTTCTATGCCTTGGGTATGTCACAGGCTTTAGATGAGCCGGTTGTGGTCTGCGTCACCAGTGGTACAGCCCTGCTGAATCTCGCCCCTGCTGTTGCAGAGGCTTACTATCAGCATCGTCCTCTGGTGGTAATCTCCGCAGACCGTCCGCCCCAGTGGATAGACCAACTTGATGGTCAGACCCTCCCGCAACCCGATGCCCTTGGACGTTTTGTCAAAAAAGCCGTATCCTTACCAGAGCCTCACGATGACGAAACACATTGGTATTGTAACCGTCTCGTGAATGAGGCTCTTATTGTCAAGCATGGTCCTGTGCATATCAATGTCCCCATCACGGAACCTCTCTTCGACTACTCCGTACCAGAATTGCCCGCTGAGCGTAAGATAGAACTGACAGAGGCTGACGTTTCTTCCATCACGCAGAGCCACATCGTTCGTATGTTCATGCAGGCCCAGCACCCAATGCTTATCAGTGGTCAGCCCATGAATCCTCATTGGGATGAGGCTGTCTATCTGGTGGGTGATGATGAGCGTTATGTGCCGGACTTCGTGCTTTACACAGGTGGTTCTATCGTCAGCAAACGGGTGAAACATTTCCTTCGGAAAGCCAAAGAGACATGGGCGGTGAACAGAACGGGGGAGGTGAATGATACTTTCCAGAACCTGACGCATGTCATACAGGGTGACGGGGAAGTCGTGGCCGACCAGATCCGTTTCAATTTGGAGCAACAACCCCATCCTTTTGTACAGCGATGGGAGGAACTTCTGGCACGTATCCGTCAGCAGTCAGAGACCTATGAGCCAGCCTACTCCCAGATGGCAGCAGTGAAGTATTTTGAGAGGAGACAGGGTGCAGGAGACAGGAGTCAGAAGTTTTGTTTCCATTACGCCAATTCTTCCGCCATTCGTCTGGCAAATATCTTTGCCCAGCATCCAGTCTGGTGTAATCGTGGGGTCAATGGTATCGATGGTTCGCTCAGCACCGCTGCAGGCTTCTCTGTCGTGAAAGATGAACCTGTGTTCTGCGTCATTGGCGACCTGAGTTTCTTCTACGACAGCAATGCCCTGTGGAATCAGAATCTGAAGAGTAACTTCCGTATCCTGTTGCTGAACAACGGACGTGGGGGCATCTTTAATATGCTGAGGGGGTTGGAACAGAGTCCTGCCCGTGATAAGTTCGTCTCTGCTGAGCACCATACCACTGCTGAAGGTATTTGTCAGCAGAATGATGTTGTCTATCTGTCAGCGCATAATATGGACGAGATGCAACAAAGCATCGACACCTTATTAAATATAGAGAGTCAGCGCCCCGTCCTACTAGAAGTCTTTACCGATGCTTCTGAGGATGAGCGCGTCTTTAAGGACTATTACCATTCCCTTAGAATTTGAAACTTGAGCCGCCCACAAACTCGCGCATGATGCTGGTGGACGGTATCTCCTTGTCACTGATGGGGATGAAATACCGCAGGAACTTCAACAGCCTGTGGGCCTCTGCATATTCCGGACAGTTCTTAGGCACTGAACTGAGGATAATCTCCGCATGGGTACGCAGCACAGCAAACTCGATGTTCAGCGCTGAGTTGAACATCACGTCGGCAGTCTCCTGATAGGGGAATATCCACTGGTCTTCTGCTGCCAGCACGTTCTTCCACTGGGCGATGGTCTGCTGGGCGGTGAAAGCCCCCTTGTTGTAGTCGCGGATGATTCTCCTGAGCAGTCGGTTGTCTCGCACGGGGATCCAGTTGTGGTCGTCGAGCGAGATGCTGGTGAGGGCAGAGATATAGATCTTGTATTTCAGTGCGTCGGGAATCTTCTTCGTTAGCAACGGGTTCAGGGCATGGATGCCCTCGATGATAAGCACAGTGTCGCCAGCCAACTTCAGTTTCTTGCCGTTGTACTCACGCTTGCCAGTGACGAAGTTGTACTCAGGTATCTCCACCTTCTCCCCCTGCATCAGGCGCAGCAGATGGTCTTCGAGCAATGAATATTCCACCGTCTCGATATTGTCGAAATCGTAGTCGCCGTTGGGCAGTCTGGGTGTATCTACGCGGTTCACGAAATAGTCGTCGGTAGAGAACGAGACGGGTCTGAGTCCACAGGCCAGCAACTGCACGGAGAGGCGTTTGCAGAAGGTTGTCTTGCCCGAACTCGAAGGACCTGTGATGAGCACGATGCGCACAGGGTCTTTTTCCCGATGGAATCGACGGTCTATCTCCTCCGCTATCTGCACGATCTTCTTCTCCTGCAGGGCCTCCGAGACCTGAATCAGTTCCGAGGCGTGTCCTCGCATGATGGCCTTGTTCACGTCACCCGCATTCGACAGTCGCATGATGATATCCCAGTGCGTCTTTTCCGCGAACATCTCGAAGGTCTTGGGCTGCTCAACTTTCTCCGCCAGTTTCGAGGGGTCGTTCCAGTCGGGCACCCGCAACAGCAGTCCTTCCTCGTAGCGTTCCAATCCCCATACCTGCAGGTAACTGGCACTGGGCACCAGCGGCCCGTAGTAGTAGTCGATGGTGTCGCCCAACGAATAATAATTTGTGTACGCCTGTCCACTGGTCTCCAACAGTTTCACCTTGTCGGCAAAGCCTCGTTCGCTGAAGATACGGACGGCCTCCTCTGTGGTCGATTCCGTACGACGGAAGGGCATGTCGCTGTCGATGATCTCCTGCATCCGTGCCTTGATACGCTCCACATCGTCGTCAGTCAACGACTCTTTTTTCTTGAAGTTACAGTAGTAGCCCCTGCACAACGAATGTTCGATAAATAGTTTCGACCCAGGAAACACATCCTGTGTCGCCTTGTAGAGCACGAAACTGAGCGAGCGCACATACACCCGGTGACCAGATCCCTCACGGGCATCCATAAACTCTACGTCGCGGTTCTGGAAGAGCCTGAACTTCAGTCCCTGCGACACATTGTTCACTTTGGCAGATACCACAGGGTAGGGGAGTTTGATCTCGTCGGCAAACTCCTGATACACTTCCAAGAGCGAAGTTCCCTCAGGGAAACTCTTCGTCACATTGTTGTTCTTGCAGCGGATTTGTAGCATATCTTCTTATATTGTCTTTGGCTCTGAGTTCATTTATTGTTGGCGCAAAGATAGCAAAAAAGATTGGAAAAACAAAAGAATAACCGCTTTTCTTTTAGTTTTTCCAATCAGAAGTAATTAGTTGAAGCCAAACTCGCAAAGTTGCTTCTTCATATCCCACCCTATACCATCCATTCCCCAATGGTACGCCGGTATGGCGGTACGGCATATTTGTAATCTATTGAAAAAAATGCAACCTATGCCTTGTTTTTGCATAGGTTTTTATTATCTTTGCACCATCAAATAATAAAAGTGTATGGCAAAGAACCTATTAAACAAGTATGTGTGGTTAGTGGATACCATCTACAAAGCCAAGCGGATTACCTTTGATGAGATTAATTCTCGCTGGATTGATAATGATATGAGCGAGGGAAAGCCTATACCCTTACGAACATTTCATAAATGGCGTATTGCCATCGAAGAGATGTTCGGTCTCATCATCGAAAACGAACAGGGAGGGAAGTATCGTTATTATATCCAAAATGCTGATGAGTTGAAAAACGGCTCTATGCGCAGTTGGCTGTTTAATACGCTGACAGTAAGCAATCTGATGATGGATAATGTCAGCATCAAGGATAAAGTATTGTTCGAGGAAATTCCTGATGGTGAGCAATACCTACCTGTCATTCTTGAAGCACTGAAGAAAAACTTGGTGCTTGGGATGAGTTATCAGAGTTTCTCGCGAGACGAGGAAAACACTTTCGAAGTGGAACCACTTTGCCTGAAAGCCTTCAAACAGCGTTGGTACCTTGTTGCTCGCAGTCCTTATTATGATAAAATCATGATATATGCGCTTGATCGTGTTCATTGGCTGGAGATAAAAGACAGGAGTTTCAAATACCCCAAAGATTTCATCCCAGAAGAATTCTTCGATGATTGTTTTGGCATCATTGGTGATCAGAAAATCGATGTTGAAACCGTTAAGATCAAAGTTTCAGCAGGTCAGGCCAATTATCTCCGTTCGCTGACTTTGCATCAGACACAACAGGAGATTGAGCGAAATGATGAATACAGCATTTTTACTGTCCGTCTGCGTCCCACTTTCGATTTCCGTCAGGAGATTTTATCACAAGGCAGTGACATTGAGGTGTTATCTCCCAAATGGTTTCGTGACGAGGTGGCAGAGATTTCCAAACATATGTGGAACAAATATAATAATGACTGATTATGAGAGACTTTGCAGCAATAGATTTTGAGACAGCCAACAATGAGCGTACCAGTGTTTGCTCTGTGGGTGTGGTGATTGTTAGAGATGGTGAGATAGTGGATACGTTTTATTCCTTGATCCAGCCAGAACCAAATTATTATAATTATTGGTGTACTCAAGTACATGGTCTCACCCGTCAGGATACGGAAGAGGCCCCAGTATTCCCAAAGGTTTGGAAACAGATAGAACCATTGATAGCAGGCTTGCCCCTCGTGGCGCATAACAAGTCTTTCGATGAGAGTTGCCTGAAAGCCGTGTTCCATTGTTACCAGATGGATTATCCGGATTATCCATTCCTTTGCACATGTGTTGCTTCTCGCAAGGCTTTCCCGCAATTACCCAACCATCAACTGCATACAGTATCAGAATATTGTGGTTATCACCTCGCCAATCACCATCATGCTCTCGCTGATGCTGAAGCCTGCGCATGGATCGCAAGAGAGATACTTTAATTATCAACAAATCCACAGCACATTATATTTTAAATAAGAAAATAGAAAAATAAAAGGATATATATATTTGATGAATAAGAAAAAAGTTGTATCTTTGCAGAATGGTTTTATCTGATAACAAAATGGACGAGAACAAGATTGTAATCTATCAGACAGAGGACGGGCAGACGCAGATTGATGTTCGTTTGGAGAATGAGACTGTGTGGCTGACGCAGGCCCAGATGGCAGAGCTGTTTCAGAAAGACAGAACTGTAATTACTCGCCACATTAATAATGTTTTTAAGGAAGGTGAATTGGAAAGAGAAGAGGTGTGTGCAAAATTTGCACATACCACTCGACATGGCGCTCTTGAAGGAAAACAACAAACACAAGAGATTGTATTATATAATCTCGATGTCATCATTTCCGTAGGTTATCGCGTTAAGAGTAAACGCGGTACAGCTTTCCGGATTTGGGCACGCAAGGTCTTGAAAGACTATCTCGTTAAAGGCTATGCCGTTAACGAGCGTATACATCATGAACAAATCGGAGAGTTACGCCAATTAGTTGGTATGCTAGGTCGTACTATACAAAACCAGTCAGTAATTTCTACGGATGAAACCGCAGCTCTATTCGAAGTGGTGACAGATTACACCTACGCTCTTGACACCCTCGACAATTACGATTACGAGCGACTTTCCATCGACAAGACCACGAAGCAGGAGTCTTTCCATGCCACTTATGAGAATGCAATGGAGGCAATCCATGGCTTGCGAGAGAAATATGGTGGCTCCGTACTCTTTGGCAATGAAAAAGATGATTCCTTCAAGAGCAGTATAGGCCAGATTTACCAGACCTTTGGAGGCGAGGAACTTTATCCAAGTGTCGAGGAGAAAGCTGCCATGTTGTTATATCTCGTAACCAAAAACCACTCCTTCAGTGACGGCAACAAACGCATTGCTGCTACGTTGTTCTTGTGGTTCCTTAATAATAATGGCATCTTGTATCGAAAAGATGGTTCGAAACGCCTAGCAGATAACACCCTCGTTGCCCTGACCCTGATGATTGCTGAAAGCAAGACAGAAGAAAAAGACGTGATGGTAAAGGTTGTAGTGAACCTGATTAACCAGAAGAATTAAATTTCATTTTCAGTATATTCTTTGCAGGTGTGCCTCAATCAGGCACACCTTTCTTTTATCTTTGCACCATAAATCATAAAGAATAGTAAGATGACTGTATTAGAATTATTTAGAAAGTACGATTTCGAAAGCATTCTTCCGCATTTCGATCATCTCTTCGTGGTGAACAGTAAGCATCATCTCTCTAATGAAAGTATTGAGGCTTTCCGTGGCATTTATAACCATTGGGCAAACGAGTGCGAGATGAAGCTTACGGATTGTTATATCAGGCTTGTATCTCGTTGGGAGCATACAAGTCCTTCCATAGATATGAATTGTCATGTTAGGGAGAAGAATGTTTTTTGCTACTCAGTAGCAGATCAGAAAGACATGATTGAGGTGCTGAGTATGAAAGTGAGAGTAGATAAGGACGTTGAAATAAGCGAAGTTGAATTGGCTGCTGGCTTGTTCTGGGAAATGACCTATCATGATCCAAGAGGCAAAGGATAGTTATACGAAATAATGTTAATACGTAGCATGATTCAAAATAAAGTTGTATCTTTGTTGCACCTAAAATAATAAATTAAGTCTTATGGTTAATGGATTTAAGGTTATAACCCTCTGTGGCAGTACCCGTTTTAAGGATGAATTTCTTGAAGCGCAAAAGCGTCTGACTCTTGAAGGGAATGTTGTTATTTCTGTGGGGCTGTTTGGCCATTCAGGAGATGATGAGGTGTGGACAGAGGGTGTGAAAGACATGTTAGATCGTCAACATTTGGCAAAGATTGACTTGGCAGATGAAATCTTTGTTGTCAATGTTGGTGGTTACATTGGCGAAAGCACCAGACGAGAAATCGCTTATGCAGAATTTAAAGGCAAAACAATTAAGTATATGGAAAATAGTAAAAAAGTAAGCATCTATGACAATTATGCAGCATTGCGCGAACTTCATGATGCAGGAAGAATCTCTGATGAGGATTTTGAAAAGGCAGGACGTGATTTTGATGAAAAGCGTAAAGCCGCCATTGCAGAATATAATACTTGCAAAGGCCCTTGGCCCTATCAGTGGAAAAACATCGATGCCGTTGTTTGTGGAATCTTGCGACAGCAGGGCAAGATATCTATAGACTATCACGATTTAAGTTTTTTATCTAATTCCTATAGCCTATGGGAAATACGTATTTCTGACAACTCTACTAATAACAATGAGAGAATAGAGAAGATATGCCAATCTCTGCGTAGCAACTACGAATACATTCTTCAGAATGCCCAGAAACTTGTAGTTATGCTTAACTATTCTCCCAATAGTCAAACGAATATGGATGATATGGATTCTCTCCAGACGTGTCTGAATGAGATAAAACCTGGTATCGATATTATTTGGCAAATGAGAAAAGCAAGTAAAGCAAATGAAAGCCTTGAAGTATCAATCATAATTAAGCATAAATATGATGATTGGGTTTCAAGAGTCTGTTCTTTCCTATCAGAAGTTGGTCCCAAATTAGGAGAAAAGGGTACACATTGTGCTTCTTTCCAATCTAAGCCAATATTGGACAAGCAACCAGATATTGTTTTGCTTGGTTATAACCCTAATGAAGATTGGGAATATTTTAAAGAAGATTCATCTCCAGAAAGATTTTACGAAGGGAATCAAAGCTTTTGTAACCTCTCAGAACGAAAAAAGAAAGAATGGAAAATTTGGAACCGCCTTTACGGTTCTTTTGAATGGGCTAATTATACAAAACCGTTGGAAGATGGAAACTACATTTATTTCAATGCTGTGTATTTTGGTCCCAAAAACATAAAAAAGATGAAGGCTCTTCCAGATGCCCAAAAAGCAATTGATAGATGCATGAAATTTTCGGGCGAAGTTATTCAAGACATTTTTAAGCCAAAATGTATAATATGCTTATCTGTGAACGAATGCTTTGACAGATTAAATGAGATTTACAAGTTTGATAATGTAGAGTCTATTTCAACGGTAAAAAAAACGTCTCCAGATTTGATAGAATATGCTCTTCATAGAACAGATGGTAGAAATTGGAGTTACGAATACAATTGTAAACTGGAAGTAAAAAAGGCTATATGGAATGGAATTCCTATTTATGGTATTCCTCATACGAGTCTGAGAGGATTTAATTGGGATGATTTTGGTGCTATTGCATTGTATCTAAGGAGTGAAATGCAGAAACTAGGAATATAATTTATGGGGGAACTATGAAATTAATACTTAGCAGAAAAGGATTTGATTCTGGAAATGGAGGACAACCAAGTCCAATTTTAACTGATGGTACTTTATTATCATTGCCAATACCATCTTGTGATTTGGATAATGCTTATTCTACTATAATGTGGAACGGTATGTCTTATTATGATATCATCCGTTCATTAAATCCTCGTTCAAAAATAAATAATGAAAGTCATTGCCATCTTGATCCTGATTTACGACAAGATGTAAGAAACAGAATGACTGGATGGAAACCAGCTTTCGGGCAAATGAGTTCTGCACTTACTCTATTAAGAAATAATAATATTTCTATTGGTGATATTTTTCTCTTCTTTGGATGGTTTAAGGCGACAGAAATTATTGGTGGGAGGCTTGTGTATAAAAAGCATGCCCCAGACTTACATGTTATATATGGGTATTTGCAAGTGGGTAAAATTATTGAAAAGAAGTGTGATATCCCAGATTGGCTAAAAACTCATCCTCATGTATCATATGATGATTCGTGGCGGAAAGGCAAGAATGCTATTTTTCTTCCTTCTGATTACTTATCATTTCAAAACGACATGAAAGGAAGTGGTGTACTTAATTTTAGATCAGATAGAGTATTAACAAAAAGTGGTAATTCTCGTGGATGCTGGGATTTGCCATCGTTCTTTAAAAAAGTTTCCATAACGTATCATCCAAACCCTTGGCAAAATGGATATTTTAAATCTGCGAATAAAGGACAAGAATTTGTAATGGAGGCGACGCCAGAGATTCTGAATTGGGCAAAACAAATAATTATATAGTTAATATGGCTCGATACCAACTCACAGAAGCAATGATACGAACCTCTTTTGAGGAAACAGGAGTAGATAAAAAATACTTTCCTATCTACGATAATATCGCAAAGCGTTATTTTGAGAATTTATCAAATGAAGGCTCTAACAAGAATGAGCAAACAGATGATGATAATTATGCCGTTTCAAGTCTAAATTTGGCTGATGAATACATTACCTATTATGCAAAAGAAGCAGAAAAGGGACATTGTGAACAATGGTGTGATACTATTGCTGATAAGGGTGAGAACGATTATTGGGCTTATCATGATGCTTATGATTTTATTGATAATGAAGAACAGAAAGAAAAAGAATTGTCTATTCATGCTAACTCACTGAATGAAGATCCTATTTTCGTTGAAAGATATATCTATCTTTTTAAACTTCTAGAAGAGAACTCGTATGAAATGGCAAAAGAATATTCAAAGGCGTTTCATCATTGTATAGACAACGGTAAAAGCCAATACTATGCACAAGGATATGCATATGCTGTAAGTGAGTATAATCATCTGGAGCCATTCTGTCATATTTTTGCAGAAGCATATGAAGCAGCGAAAGAACAAGGGAAAAATGATGATGAGGCAATTTCTTTGGGCAGAGCCTTAACTAATAAGGAAAAGATCAAAAAGTGATTTAATAACATCGCTATTCATATTTCACAAACCTCTGCCCCAAAACGGCAGGGGTTTCTTTTATATTTGCATCAAGAACAAAGAATCAATAATAAAAATAAGTGTCATGAATTTGATTTGTAGTATTTGGATATTGGGGGCAACAATAGGGGTTATAACGTTTTTGATCTTATTCTTTCAGCGAACGCAGCAGAAGGAACTGGATAAGAAGCTACGTGGTTTCTTAAACGAACTGAATCAAATGCAAAGGTATTTTCTGGAGAGGTTTACTTCAGAACAACGGCTGTTTGAAGCCGAAAGATTCGAAAAAATAAAAGAATGGCTTCTAAGGGAAGACAATTTAGAAAATGAAAAATAAAAGAACGTATTATGACTTTCAAAGAATTACTGAATAACGTATCTTTTGAGGATGTGGCTCCAGAATTAGTACGAATGTATCCCAAGGCTGAGCCTGATCTAAGGTGGTATAAGATTCATTTCGATATGCTGCGCCTGATGACTCCAAAGCATCATGAAGATGCAAATTCTGATGTGTGCAATATCGCTATGAGTAAATGGGATGAAGATAGCGAGCCACATTTAGATGCTCACCCAATGGAGGGCGATTTCTGGGAGCATTCACTGACAAAAAAACTCGTTATTGCCCCTGATGTCAAGGCTACCAATGCCGAGATTGCTGCTTGCTGTCTCTGGCATACATCTTTTTATGGGTTTGTAGAAAAGCAACAAGAGGAATGTCTTAGATTTGATGAAAGTGATATAGATATCAAAGACAGGTGGGATGACTACATATATAATAAGGTAAGGGCAGAGAAATACTTCTCCATCATTCGTAGAAATGGTGGCTACATCCCATCCGTTAAAGAGTTGCCCCCCTCAAAGAAACAAGAAATGTTCAGTAAGGCCAAAGAATATTTTTGGTGTTTAAGCGCATCTATGAACAAGATCAAAAGGAAGAGGATGTTTCGTAGGGAGTTTATGGGTCACTACTATGAGCGTATGACGAACATCAGCCGTTTTATCGTTCAGGCTATTCCGGCTTTGAATGATGATAGAAACAATATGAGTATAAAGCAACTATGTGGATTGTTCCATTCGGATCTGTTCAGTTCAGAGGTGTTCTCATCGTATGCTGATGAAAAGACAAGTGGCGCCAAATACCTTTGTGAACTATTTGACAAATATGGTGTAGAGCCAAGATTAGACAGGATGGTAATGGTACTGACTACAGGAGAATACCATCCGGAACTGACTGAAGATGAAAAGGACTTGTGTAAGATACTCATTGGAGATTGCAAATCGAGTCATATTCTATTGGCTACAGACACTTCTTTGGGCAAACAAGCCCGCATCAACTTCGCAACATTTAATTCAAAATATCCTTTAGCATAAAAAGCAATGAGCGAGAATAAACGAAAAGACAAACAAAAGAATACGCCATTAGATCTATCTTTATGCCATCTGCAACCCCAGGCTCCTGAGATTGAGAAAGCGGTATTGGGTGCTCTTATGATAGATAAAGAGGCTTATCCTTTAATCTGCGAGACATTACGCCCAGAGAGTTTCTATGAACCAAGGCACCAGATAATCTTTGATGCTGTCAGGCAATTAAGTATCAAGGACGAGCCTATAGATGTACTCACAGTAACAGAGCAACTGGCGAGAATGGGAGAGTTGGATCATGTAGGAGGCCCTGGATACATTGCAGAATTGAGTTCAAGGGTAGCGACATCAGCGAATGTTGAGTACTATTCGGATATAGTCGCTCAAAAAAATCTCTCACGCCAACTGATTTCGTATACCAGCACTATTGGAACAAAAGCTTACGATGAAACTAATGATGTGAACGATGTGATACAAGAGGCAGAAAGATTGCTTTTTGATATTGCCCAGACAAACATGAAGAAAGACTATGTTCACATTAATCCTCTTATTAAGGAGGCTGAAAAAATACTAATGACAGCTTCAAGTAACAATGGTGATGTGACAGGTATTTCAACGGGATATTATAAACTCGATGACATAACTAGTGGTTGGCAGAAGTCTGATTTCATTATCATAGCAGGACGGCCAGCTATGGGCAAGACAGCTTTCGCACTGTCTATGGCCAAGAATATAGCAGCAGATCTTCATAAGCCAATGGCATTCTTTTCTTTGGAAATGTCGGGTGTCCAACTTACGAACAGGTTAATCTCAAATGCTTGTGAGATTGATGGAAAGAAGATTCTGAATGGACAATTAGATAGAAACGAATGGGATCGATTTGACAAACGGATTGGAAACCTTATAGATGCTCCTTTATATATAGACGATACACCAGGTCTTTCAATCTTTGAATTAAGAACAAAAGCAAGAAGACTTGTTCGTGAACATCAAATAGAACTAATCATGATTGACTATCTTCAGTTGATGAATGCAAATGGCATGCGCTTTAGTAGTCGTCAGGAAGAGGTATCTACAATATCCCGTTCTTTAAAAGGATTGGCCAAAGAATTGGATATTCCTATAATAGCACTTAGCCAACTTAATCGAGGCGTAGAAGGACGTGAAGGAGTTGAAGGGAAACGGCCTTTACTATCTGACCTTCGTGAGTCAGGAGCCATAGAACAGGATGCTGATATGGTGTTATTTGTTCATCGTCCAGAATATTATCATCTGGAATTTGGTCCCAGTGGTGAGGACTATCGTGGTATGGCAGAGATAATCATTGCCAAACATCGTAAGGGTGCGACTGATATTGTGTTGTTGAAGTTTCGTGGTGAATATACTCGCTTTGAGAATCCAGAAGACAATATGCTTGAGAACCATACGCCATTTAGTGGTGAGATCATGGGCTCAAAGATAAATGGTGAGGAGCATAATTTCCCCTTTCCACCACAAGAATCTTATAAGCCTTTCTAAAAATCATATAATCCTTACACCCTCTGCCCCAAAACGGCAGAGGTTTCTTTTATCTTCGCATCGAAAACAAAGATTTTTGAAATATGAAATGGAAAAAGAAATGTGATGACTCTGTAGACTATATAAATGGTTATCCAATAAGTGAAGTCTGGGGTACTTACCACTATTTAGCGCGAGAGGTTGCGCCTCGATTGAAAGCATTCAAGGCTCTTGATAAGCATGGATGGCCAGAGGACTTTGAGAGTCAGGAAGATTGGAATAAGGCTATTCAAAAGATGATAGATGCTTTCGAATTGGTGAAGGATTATTCTCCGTCTTATGATGAAGATATACGGATAGTTGACCAAGGAGTGGAATTGTTCTGCAAGTATTTTCGTGATTTGTCGGATTAACAAAAATGTGTGTGTATGAAAAGGAAAAAGAAAGATGACTCCGCTGAGAATTGGAGTTATAAGAATGATTATCCTATAGAGGAAGTATGGAATACGGACAACTATTTGGCAGGGGTGATTGCTGCACGATTGAAAGCATTCAAGGCTCTTGAAAAACATGGTAATTGCCCAGCGTTTAAAGGTATACCAGAATGGAACAAGGCTATTCAAAAAATGATTGATGCATTTGAGTTACTGAAACAGATTACATCGTTCAGCAAGGAAGAAGAGCAGACTATCGAGGAAGGATTAGATTTATTCCACAAACATTTCAGAAATTTATGGGATTAGTATTATGGTATCAAAAATAGATCAGCTTAAAAAGCTCGTTAAGAAAGAAGTAACAACTGAATTTGGTTATCGCGTTTCAAAGATGATTCTTCATAATGAACTTACATTTATTGAGAATCGCCATTTGGAAGATTACTTCCTTGTGGCACATCGGCTTGTGTCTGAATTGAAAAAGAACAAAGAAGTTATTATTGGTCCAGGATGGGGTAGGATGATTAGTTCATATATCTGTTATGTGTTGGGAATTACTAAAATAAATATGCATGATGATCCTATTTTATTGTGGGGTAATGAAAAAAGTAATCCAACAATAGATATTGAAGTTGATGATGAGTCTTACCACCTTGTATTTATTAAGGCTATTGAACTATTTGGCTTTGAGAATGTGGCAAGGATGCCAATAATGAATGGAAAAAATAGAGATGTGGATAATCACAAATTTATTGGAATGAAAGCCAATGGCGAAAAGGTATATTTACATGCTTGTGCTTTGTTGGTTTGTATGGACGGAGTTGAAACTCATTTTGCTGTAGATGAGGTTATAGATGAAAAAGGGAATAAAATACTATGTGCAAGAGAATTTATTGAGGAATCTGACAACACTATCGTTTTACGTTTTAATATTTTGCAATCTCACATTCTTACAAGAATTAAGAGGATTCAAAAACTCATAAAGAAAAATGGTAAGGAATATCCGAAAATGTATGACAAAACTATTTGGGAAGAAGACTATCAATTATTCAAGGATGGGGATTTAGACGATATACCTTGGTTTGAAAGCGATTGTATCCGAGAGGTTACAGAAAAGCTGATGCAAGGAAGAGGGATTCCTAATTTCGAACGTCTTATCATTAGTCAAGGTCTCTATAGTTTAGGAAAATCTGAATTATTGTCTAATAAAAAAGAGATTGCTAAATATAAGAAAAGATATCAGTTATTCCCTTTTTTAAAATTATTACCATATGGACTCTTGTTTGCAGAGGACGCTGCTTGGTTTATTCATGGCTGGGTAGGACTCACATGGAAACAAACATGGCAAGTGCTTCAGTTCGTATTTGATAAAAATGAACGCGAAGCAGAATCACTCAAACAAGTATATCTGCGACAAGGTATGGATAATGGCTTCAAAGAGGCTGAACTAATTCGTATTTGGGGATCTCTTTTCGAGAGGACTCCACTACGAAGTAAATCGCATTACATTGGAAGATTGTATTTATCGGTCTTTCTTGCAGGATTGAAACATAACTTTCCAGAAGAGTTTAAAGAAATAACAGAAAAAGATAAAAGAGATGAAGAAGGTAGAGAAATATATAATGGACTATAGTATAGAGGCTATAGAAAGAGAAATCATTCAGAGGTACAATGATACCCGTTGTTATGAATCGAATGACGATTTCCTGTTGTCTTTACGTAAGTACATTATAAATAAAAAGGTTCTTGCTCATCAGGAGGATATTTTGCCTGATATCATTGCTTTTAATGATGCGCTTCGTGAGGCTCTTCGGGAAATGTATGATCGTGCTCATCGTATATGGGATAAGATGGTTCAGAACATAGACGAGAATGATGGTGAAGAGATGGAATTGGAAGCCAAGTGTTATTTCAACTACAAATATCCAGAACTACATCCAATACAAGGGAAAGATCGACAGGACTTGTGGTATGCGCTTTGCGACGAAGATTTGAATCCTTTATATGCTGATGGCATATCTGTACTGACGTTGACGTTCCCTAGAGATGAAAGCCAGAGCTTCGAGTCGTTCATTGGCATGGATTGTCCGCCTCCTAATTGGAATGAGGGATTAGACCAGGAATTGACAAAGGACTTGCATTTGATAAGCCAGTTCCATAATCTCTTCCATCACATGCTCTTCGCTATCACTGATTTTATCTATGTGAGAGAGTTCAAGACGGATATTAATATTGGAATATATGGGGGCAGGACTTTGTGCCGTCACAGAGATGCAAACGTCGCCTGAGATTTGGGGCACTCCATACCCAAGTCGGAATTATATGCCTGTGATTCGGTTGAGACTTTTGCAGGGGTGGCAAAAACGTGCCTGAGATTCGGTTTGGACTTTTGCAGGGGTTGCAAAAACATGCCTGAGATTTCGGGCAAACCGTACCCCAGGGGGCAAAACCTTGCCCTGAAATCGGTTTGGACTTTTGCACGGGGTGCAAAACCTTCCCCCGGATTCTGGCAGACTTTTGCACGGTGGGGGAAACCTTCCCCGAGATTTGGTTCATACTTTACCCCGGTGGGAATTTCTTGCCCGAGATTTGGTTGGACTTTTGCACGGTGGGGGAAAATTTCCCTGAGATTCGGTTCATACTTCACCCCAGTGGGAATTTCTTGTCCGAGATTCGGTTTGGACTTATGCACGGTGGGGTAAACCTTCCCTGAGATTCAGGGCAGTGTTTCCCCCGGTGGGGGCGGTGAGAAAGCGGAAACGGGAGACTTTTTGCATTAAATATTTGTTTATTCATTATTTATTTGTAACTTTGCAGCATAGAAAATATAAGAGATACGATTATGGAGAAAAGACTGTGGAAGACGATCCGTGAGTTCGAGGAGATTCTCTTCGAAGAATATCATGGGATTGCGAAGATTACCATCAACCGTCCGCACTACCGTAATGCCTTCACACCGAAGACTACGTGGGAACTGAGTCAGGCTTTTGCGCAGTGCCGTGAGATGCAGAACATCAGTGTGGTGCTGTTGACAGGAGCCATGAGTGAGGTGCCGGAGGGAAAGACACTCGCTGACGTGAAGCATGCGTTCTGTTCTGGGGGCGACATGCACGTGAAGGGACGAGGCGGTTATGTGGATGAGGAAGGCGTGCCCCGTCTGAGTGTGCTCGACGTGCAGATGCAGATCCGACGTCTGCCCAAACCTGTCATTGCGATGGTGAATGGCTATGCCATCGGTGGTGGTCACGTGTTGCACCTGGTGTGCGACCTGACGATTGCCTCGGAGAATGCCATCTTCGGACAGACGGGACCAAAGGTCGGTTCCTTCGACGCTGGTTTCGGAAGCAGTTATCTGGCTCGCATCGTCGGTCAGAAGAAAGCCCGTGAGATATGGTTCCTCTGTCGCCAATATACCGCCAAGGAGGCAGAGGAGATGGGCATGGTGAACAAAGTGGTGCCTATCGAACGACTGGAAGACGAGTGCGTGGAGTGGGCTGAGATCATGATGGAGCGTTCGCCGTTGGCACTGAGGATGATCAAGGCGGGACTCAACGCCGAACTCGACGGACAGGCTGGTATTCAGGAACTGGCTGGCGACTGTACGATGCTCTACTACTTCCTCGACGAGGCGCAGGAGGGCGGCAAGGCTTTCCTTGAGAAACGCAAGCCCGACTTCAAGAAATATCCCAAACTGCCGTAGGGAAAGGTGAAAAAGTGAAAAGGTGAGAAAGTGAAATATCTGATAGAGGAGCGTGTACTCCATTTTAAGCAGCCGGCAGGCACGTCGCGAGGGGTCTATACCGAGCGGAAGAGTTGGCTGATTCATCTGTCTGACGGTGAAAGACAGGGAGTGGGGGAGTGTGCGCCCTTGCCAGACCTGAGTTGTGATGCAGGGCCTGACTATGCCATCCTGTTGAGAAAGGTATGCGAGGACTTCTGTACGAAAAAAGAGATCGACTACGAGGCACTGCGACCTTATCCCTCAATGCTCTTCGGACTGGAGACTGCATTGCTCTCCCTTCGTTCTAATCTCTCACCTCTTACCTCTCACCCCTCACATCTTTTATTTGATACAGCCTTCAGTCGTGGTGAGGTGGGCATCCCCATCAACGGCCTCGTCTGGATGGGTAACTATGAGGAGATGTTGCAGCGGATGGAACAGAAACTGGAACAGGGTTTCCGTTGCGTGAAACTGAAGATCGGTGCCATCGACTTCGATCAGGAACTCGACCTGGTGAAGCGCATCCGTGAACGTTTCTCATTTCATGAGGTGGAGTTGAGGCTTGACGCCAATGGGGCCTTCCCCTATGAGGAAGCGCTCTATAAACTCGAACTGCTGTCGCAATACGCCATCCATAGCATCGAACAGCCCATCAAGGCGGGACAGTGGGCCTATATGGCGGAACTCTGTAGGGAGTCACCCTTGCCTATTGCCCTCGACGAGGAACTGATAGGCGTGAACGATCCGGAAATGAAACATCACATGTTGAACGTCATCAAACCCCGCTATATCATTCTGAAACCCTCGTTGCATGGGGGGATGCAGGGCTGTCGTGAATGGATATCAGTAGCCAAGGAACAGGGCATCGGCTCGTGGATCACGTCGGCGTTGGAAAGCAACATCGGACTGAATGCCATCGCCCAGTTTGCCTCTGAGGTGTATGGCGATAATATCCGGATGCCACAAGGACTGGGCACGGGACAGTTGTTTACGGACAATATCGAGATGGGACTGGAAATCAGAGGAGATAAACTTTGGAGAATTGAGAGTTGAGGAATTCCTTGAAGAGTGGAATAACGCTTCAGAGACAGTACTCGTGCATACCAGTGGTAGCACAGGAGAGCCGAAGCCGATGCTGGTGGAAAAGCGTCGGATGCTGGCCTCTGCCCGTCGTACCAACGACTTCCTAGGTTTGCGTGAGGGCGATACGGCCCTGCTCTGTATGTCGCTCGACTATATCGCCGGTAAGATGATGGTGGTGCGTTCGATAGAGCGTGGACTAAAATTGGTAGAAGTGGAGCCAAGCGGTCATCCACTTTCTCTTCTCTCACCTCTCACCCCTCACCTCTCTTTCGCTGCGATGGTGCCGATGCAGGTGTATAACTCGTTGCAGGTGCCTGAGGAACGAGAGCGACTGATGCAGATCCGGCATCTGATCATCGGAGGTGGTGCCATCGACGAGGCACTGGCTGCGGAACTGAAGACCTTCCCCCATGCCGTCTGGAGTACCTACGGGATGACAGAGACACTCTCGCACATCGCCCTTCGCAGACTCAACGGTCCTGACGCCTCTGAATGGTACACCCCCTTCGACTCTGTGCATCTCAGTCTCTCGGATGAGGGTTGTCTGGTGATTGATGCCCCCGAGGTCTGTCCTGAAATGCTCGTCACCAACGATATCGCCGAACTGCGCCCCGATGGTACGTTCCGTATCCTGGGCAGAAAGGATAACGTGATCTGTTCGGGCGGTATCAAGATTCAGACCGAGGAAGTGGAGAGGCAATTGCGACCTCACTTGCACGTACCTTATTTAATTACAAAGCGTCCTGACGAGAAGTTTGGTGAGGTGGTTGTGTTGTTGACGGAGGGCAGTTCCGATGAGGCTCGTACCATCTGTGAGCGTGTCCTGTCCAAGTACCACCGACCCCGTGCTTATATGCACACCGACCATATCCCTCTTACAGAGACCGGCAAACCAGCACGGAATAAGGCGGCACTGTTGGCGAGGAGTCTCGTGTTGATGATGCTCTTGGCATTGTCGCTCGTCATGCCTGCCCAGAAGAAAGGTTATGCCAAACTCTCGTCTTTTGTACAACAGGCTTTGGTGGAAAACCGTACCTACCAACAGACGCGCAGCATCGACCATAAGTACCAGTCGCATGATATCACGGCTTTCGTCAGGTTTGATGGCACACAGGTAGATGATATCCTCAGGAAGTACGGTTGTCGGAAATATGCGCAGTGGGATGACATTGTGATCGCAACAATCCCGTTGGATAAGGTGGATGGCCTTGCCTCCGAACAGGCTGTAAGACGTATCGAGGCCAGTAGGCGTGCAACGCCCCAGTTGGACACGACGGCTGTCATCATCAATGTGCCTCCTGTATATGAAACCTCCGACAACCACCCGGCCTTTACTGGTGCGGGCGTCGTGGTGGGGGTAATGGATATCGGCTTCGACCTGACGCATCCTAATTTCTATGATGCCTCGACGACGCGTTACCGTATAGGGGCTTTCTGGGATCAGTTGTCGAAGGATACCATTGGCAGTCCTTTGCCTGTAGGACGGGATTACATCGGACAGGACAATATCCTGGCCATCGGACAGTCTTCGGATGCACCTTCCCAGACCCACGGCACACACACCTTGGGTATTGCTGCGGGCAGTGGCTACGACAGTAAGTATCGGGGGATGGCCTATGAGAGTGATATCTGTCTGGTGAGCAATGCCGTCACTACTAATGTGGAATACATCGACTCTGCTGACCTCTATAAATATACATCGGCTATCGATGCGTTGGGGATGAAATACTGCTTCGACTACGCCCAACAGCAGGGTAAGCCATGTGTGCTCTCATTTAGTGAGGGTTATAATCCCTATCTCGACGAGGATGACAGTCTCTATTCCGCCGTGTTGGACCAACTGTCGGGACCTGGTCATATCATCGTGTCTTCTGCAGGTAACGAGGGTGTGGAGAAAACCTACTTCGAGAAGACTGCTACGCAACAGGAGGCTGGTGCCTTTATCCGTTGCTATAAGGAGTCGGCCATCTACCGTCTCACTTCTGCTGAGCCGTTCTGTCTGGTGTTCTATTGTTATCAGGATGGTAGTGGCATGCCTACAGACACACTCTCGTTCGTCACGCCAGAGATACCCTACGACAGTATCATGAGCAAGGTGCTCATCTGTGGCGAAGATACCCTCTCGGTGTATGTCTATCGCGGTACATCGTCGTTCATAGACGAGGATGTCTATCAGGTACTTATTGAGGCCAACCGTCCGCTTAATGCCTTGCCGCAACTGGCATTGGTGGTTGCTGGTGATGGGCTGGTCAAAGTGTATGGCGGTTCAAGGTCGGCTTTTACCTCACGGGATACCGACCTTCGTTGGACGGCAGCACAGAAAGGACATAACATACTGGCACCAGGTTGTTTCCCCAGTGTCATCTGCGCGGGCGGATCCTCTCATCGGCTTCAGATCGTGAATGAGCAAGGTGATACCCTGAACACGCTGGAAGGATCTGTTGCAGGATTGGTAGGCCCATACTCATCGACAGGACCCACGATGGGCGGTCTGATGAAACCAGATGTCGTGGCACCAGGCGTGAATGTCGTCTCATCCTACAGTCATGTCTTTAATCTGAAAAACAATATCGTCTCATGGTCTGATTTCCAGGGGGAGAGATATCCTTGGGCTGCTGATTCAGGCACCTCCATGTCAACACCGGTGGTGGCAGGCATCATCGCCTTGTGGTTGCAGGCTAAGCCAGACCTCACGCCAGAGGAGGTGCATCAGGTGATGATGAAGAGTTGTAACCATCCTGATACGACCCTTGTGTATCCGAACAATGACTATGGTTATGGTGAAATCAATGCCTATCAGGGATTGTTGGAGATATTGGGATTGTCGAAGATAAAGGAAATCAGTATGTATCAGTCTCAGACGGTGCGGGTATGTCCCGAAGAAGGAGGCATCCGACTGCTCTTTGATGATGTCCTCGAAGAACCTGTTGTCGTCAAGGTCTATGACCTCTCTGGTGTATGCGTTCATTCGGAGCGGTTAAGGGTTGTCGGCGCAGAGGCAACGATAGCACTGCCATCTTATTGTAAGGGTGTCTATGCGGTGCAGATAGACAGTGCCAATCAGAAAATAAGGGGGTCATCTCTTGTTAGAATATAAAAAGGATTGGCTCTCACCAATCCTTCATTTTCTGAGCCTCTTGTCGGATTCGAACCAACGACCCCGAGATTACAAATCACGTGCTCTGGCCAACTGAGCTAAAGAGGCGGGTGGGTAAGCGATCTGCATCGCGCCGCTACAACCTAATACCCTTGCTGCGTTCCCACCCTGGG
>JAGCPK010000081.1 GCA_017965725.1 Prevotella sp. | reverse complement strand
GGAAGTGGAAGAGAAAAACGACAAGGGTGAGACCACGAAGACAACGGTAAAAGAATATGTAGGCACGGAATACGGTCTGGGCTGGCTGCCCCTCGGCGGCTACTGCGCCATTGATGGTATGATCGACGAGACCAACCAGAAGTTGTCGGAAGAGACCCACCCCTGGGAGTTCCGTGTGAAACCAGCCTGGCAGCGCCTGCTGATCATGATCGGTGGTGTGCTCGTCAACTTCCTCCTGGCCCTGTTCATCTACTCGATGATCCTCTACCACTGGGGCGACACCTATATCCCCGTGAAGGACATGACCCTCGGTATGAAGTTCAACACTGAGGCGAAGGCCCTCGGTTTCAAGGACGGCGATATCCTCATCGGCACGGAGAAAGGCCTGTTCAAGGACTTCTCCGCCGACCTCTACCGCGACATCTCCGAGGCCAAACACGTCGATATCATCCGCGACGGCAAACCCATGAGCATCAGCCTCCCCGGTGACATTAACCTCTTGGGTATGCTGAAAGCAGAGCCCTCGTTCGTCCGTCCGCTGATTCCCGCTGAAATTGACAGTGTGATGGCCGACACACCCGCTGCGAAGATAGGACTTCAGAAAGGCGACAGGATTGTGGGCATCAACGGCAAGCCCGTTGACTCCTATAATGAGTTCACCGACCAGATTGGTGTCCTCGAGGACATGATGACCGCCGCCAAGACTACCGCCGACAGCCTGAAGATCCGCACCGCCACCCTCGTCATAGAGCGGAGTATAGAGTTTAGAACTGATAGTGCAGAGTTTGCTACCGCCATACCTGCAACAGAAACTACGGGGACTCTGGAAGAGAACTCTCAACTCTCAACTCTTAACTCTAAACTTGACACGCTTAGTGTCACATTGACCTCCGACCTGAAGGTAGGCTTTGTCGTCAAGGCCCTTGCCGGTCTCTACGAGCCCTACACCCGCGAGTACGGCTTCTTCGAGAGTTTCCCCGCCGGCATCAAGTACGGCTGGAACGTGCTGGCAGGCTACGTGGGTGACATGAAGTACGTCTTCACCGCCGACGGCGCCAAGTCACTCGGCGGCTTTGGAGCCATCGGCAGCCTCTTCCCACCCGTCTGGGACTGGTATCTCTTCTGGAAGATGACCGCCTTCCTCTCGATCATCCTCGCCTTCATGAACATCCTGCCCATCCCCGCCCTCGATGGCGGACACGTGCTGTTCCTGCTCTACGAGATGATCACGCGTCGCAAGCCCTCCGAGACCTTTATGATCCGTGCCGAATATGTTGGTTTCGGCATCCTCGTCCTGTTGATGGTGGTGGCAAACCTCAACGACATCCTGCGCTGGCTGGGATATATGTAGTTTACGGTTGACGGTCTGCAGTTTACAGGTGACATGATCACTGTGATGATAACCTTGTTTGCCATTGTCGTCGTAGGCTTCGTGGCAGGCAAACTCGACTACATGGGTGGCACGTTCGACAAACGGTTGTCGAAGGTAGTGATTGACATCACCTGTCCTGCACTGATCCTCTCGTCAGCAATGACGGGCGAACTGCCCGACCGACAGTATATCCTGCCATTGCTGCTCATCAGCGTCATCACCTATGTCGGGCTGACAGGTATTGCCTATCTCCTGCCCCGCTATCTGACACGAAGGCAGGAAGATCAAGGTGTCATCGGCTTCGCCCTGATATTTGGCAACGTAGGGTTCATGGGCTATCCGGTCGTCGCCTCCATCTTCGGGCACGAGGCTGTCTTCTACGCTGCCGTCCTCAATGTCGTCAATACCTTCGCCGTCTTCACCATTGGTACCATGCTGATTACAGGGAAGAGCGAGGTGGAAGGCCATAAATTTCAGAAGAAGGTGCTCTACTCCACCCCCATGCTCGCCGCCTACGTGACGATGCTCATCGTGGCCCTTCGCATCGACAACATCCCCGCCTTCATCAGTCAGCCGTTGACAATGATAGGCAATATCACCGTCCCTGCCGCCCTTCTCATCGTCGGTTCGTCGATGTCACAACTATCCCCCCGCGCCATGCTTGGCAATGGCACCGTCTATGTCACCACCCTCTTTCGTCTGGCCATTCTCCCGATAACCATCCATTTTCTCTGTCGCGCCCTCGGCTTCTCCGAGTTCGTGGTGAATATCAACACCATCGTCATCGCCATGCCCGTCGCCACCTACGGCACCATCCTCTGCCTGCGTCACGGCAAAGATACCACCTTCATCACCGAAGTCACCTTCATCACCACCCTTATCTCCATGCTCACCATCCCCGCCTTGGTGACGTTTCTTTTCTGAGGCGGAGAATCAGTAAATAGACCGCTACGATGATGACATAGATCATCGCAACCTGTAGTATCGAGGGGTGGAGCCCCTCGATGCTGGCTCCGGGGATGGCAGCGATTCGGGTAAGGACGGTGTTCAGCAGTCCTACTATATATAATAATAGGTACGCGCAAGAAGGTATCAGTAGCACAACAGGTGCGAGCCAGAGGATGAGCGTGGCAGTGGGAACGACGATGAAGTTGGTGAGGAGGAAATAGGTGGAGAAACGTCCGAAGTAATAGGCTATCAACGGGGCGACACCCATCTGAGCAGCAACGGAGACAGCGACCATCGCCCAGCACCAGCGCACCACACGGTGTGTCTGGAGATAGTCAGGCGGGAAGACACTCATCAGCAAGGGCATCCATACGAGGATGGAGAACACGGCCATAAACGACATCTGAAAACCAACATCGAAGAGTGACAGGGGATGGAGCATCAGCAGCACCAACGCGGTAAAAGCCAAGGTGTTGACAGACATCTTATCACGGTGGCCGAGTGACAGCAGGGCATAGACGCTTAGCATCACAGCGGCTCGCACCACACTCACTGGCATCCCCACGAGAAAGACAAAGGCCCAAACGCCCAATATAGTGAATAGCGAACAGTGAACAGTGATTATTTTTCTACCACCGAAAAGGAGCATCAACAGACTATAGATGATACCGAGATGGAGACCGCTCAGGGCAAGGATGTGCGAGGCACCGGTGATGGCGTAGGTTTCCTTGAGGTCTTGCGTGAGGGCCGACTTGTCGCCAAGAGTCATGGCTGCCACAACGGCAGAGGCATCATCATCCCCACCCCACCTACTGAGCAGACGACTGCGGAGTTGGAGGAAATAGAGTCTCGTACGCTCCAACCGGGAGAGGCCCGACAACGAAATCTGAACTTTCTGCCATTTCCAACTGGAGACGAACGTAGTGCCCGTAAAACCGTGAATCTCTAAATAGCGGCGGTAGTCGAAGGTGCCGTTATGCCAATCGCTATTAGGTTTGATTCTCGATTGTAGTCTCAGGCCATCGCCTATCCGCAGGCAACGACTCCGATCGTCTTTATAAAGATAGCACTTCAGTTTCCGTTGACTACCCGTCAACAGAATATCTACCGCTATCGTCTTGGGCTTTTCCACAGGCTCACTCAGCACCACCGCCTCGTATTGCACTTCCTCCTCAGGCCAAGCCACCTGCAACGATTCTTTCTGCCGTTGCATCAACAGACCGCCCAGCATCACAAAGCACAAGGCTATCACTACCGACTGCACCTGCGGGAACTTCCACAGCAACAGGGTTACCGCCACCATCGCGATAAACACGGGCAGTATCGGCACTGGTATGATTGCATACTCCCCCACGACAATCCCAACCATCAGACAGACGGCTAATCGCAGCAACGGCACACTTTCAAACGGATCGTTCTTCATACTATCACGATTTATGGGTACAAAGGTAATAAATAATTTCTAATTCATCATTGATAATTAATAATTATTTCGTAATTTTGCACCCGCAATGGATGTAGTAAGTATGCCCCTGTGGGCGTGGATATTGTTTTATGTGCTGGTCCTGATCATGCTGGTCATCGACCTGAAGTCGTTTGGCAAGAAGGGTCAGCACGAGGTGGGCGTGTCTGAAGCGCTGAAGATGACAGCCGTCTGGATTGGGGTGTCACTGGTGTTCTGTGTGGGTATCTATTTCCTCTATCCTGGCGACTCCCACGAGAAGGCGATGGAGTTTCTGGCGGGCTACCTGATAGAGAAGTCACTGTCGATGGACAACCTCTTCGTGTTCCTCATGCTCTTCTCGTTCTTTGGCATCCAACGGAAATACCAGCACGAGGTGCTCTTCTGGGGCATCTTCGGAGCCCTGGTACTGCGCAGCATCTTTATCTTCGCGGGTGCAGCGATGGTGCAGCGCTTCGAGTGGATATTAGGCATCTTTGGTATATTCCTCATCTATACGGGCATCAAGATGTTCAGTCATAAGGACGACGAGAGTATTGATCCGTCGAAGAATATCTTCGTGAAGATCTTCAAGCGGTTCTTCCCCGTGACCGACCAGATGCATGAAGACAAGTTTTTCATCGTAGAGCAAGGCCGACGCCTGGCGACGCCACTGTTTATTGCGCTGATCGTCATCGAGACGACGGATGTGGCGTTTGCTGTCGATTCCATTCCCGCTGTGTTCTCCGTCAGTCGCGATCCGTTCATCATCCTGACGTCCAACATCTTCGCCATCCTCGGCCTGCGCGCCCTCTATTTCGCCCTCGCCGCTGTGGCGAAGTACTTCACCTATCTGAAATACGGTCTGGGCATTATCCTCAGTTTCGTGGGCATCAAGATGCTGCTGGAAGTCCTTTGGGACATCGAAGTCCCTACCCATTGGTCACTGGTCACTATCTTCGGGGTGCTGTTGCTGTCGATGGGACTCTCGGTAATCATCTCCAAACATAAAGCCTAATCCTTTGCCATCATCTTCCGCCATTTGAAATAGCCGAAGACGGCGATGACGACGTAGAGGGCGTAGAGACTGGCCTTGAAAGGGATGTCCTTGTAGAAATAGAGCACGCTGGTGACCACATCGACAGCCATCCAGATGAACCACTGTTCCAGATACTTATGTGCCAACGCCCAGATACCGACGATGCTGAGGGCCGTCGTGAAACTATCGGCAAGGGGGACGTTGGAGTTGGTGAACGTCACGAGGAGCCAGTAGATGACGGCCCAGACGGTGAGAATGACCAACATCCAATAACCCATCAGCCTTTTAGGGAAGTGACGGATGGGCAGATCACCCGCTGGATGGCGGGGGGATTTGGATACCCACTTCCAGTAGCCATAGACCGTCATCGCCAGATAATAGAACTCCATACCGCAGTCGGCATAGAGACCCTTCTCATAGTAGAGCACGATGCCAAGGGTCTGCATGAGGAACCCCACAAGCCACATCCATACGCTGGCCTTATACTCCAACAGGATATACGCCAGCCCGAGGACCGTCGTCACAATGTCGAGCCAGTGTGCAGTCAGGAAGTCCATAGGCCATCAAAATCTCAGCGTCACATTGCCCTGCATGGTGAAGCCAGCCGACGGGATGAAGCCAATCTGGTAGTAACGGTTGTCGTTGGGATGGCCTCCACTGGCGTAGATGGCGGAATAGACCCACCCGCTGGCGGCATAGCGCTGGCTGAAGATATTGTTGAAGTTCAGGCCGAAGATGCACTCCTTCAACACTTTCTTAGGCTTCAGCGTGTAACTGAGTGAGGCGTTGGCAACGGTATAGGCTGGCAGTGAACGGTCGTTGCACTGCGTATTGTCGAGGTACTGGCGCGACACATGGTTCATGTGCCAGACGGCCTGAAGACCCTTGTAGTGGAAGTTGACAAAGCCGTTGAGGATGGCTGATGGCGAGAAGGCCAGCGTGGAGTTGTCGTAGTGGATGGTCTGCGAGCCGTTGTCCCAGTCCTCCACCACCTCATTGAAGTCCTTGATCTTGTTGCTGCTCAGGGCGGCATTGCCTTCGAGAGCGAGCCACGGGGTGATATTCACACCTGCCTGCAACTCGACACCGAGACGGTAGGAGTCCTTTATGTTCGTAGTGAGATTCTCACCAATATCACTCAGTTCGCCCGTCTGCACAAACTGGTTATCGAACTTCATATAGTAGCCGTTGACGCCCACCTGCCAAATGTCGTTGGTGAAGGTATAGCCTAACTCGAAGTCGAGCAATGACTCAGCCTTCGGAGCGGGATAGGAGCCGTTATCTGTGAAATTATTGCGTTCCGGTTCACGATGGCTCATGGCAATGGAGCCATACACACGATGTCCATCGAGGTTCCAGGAGAAACCAGCCTTGGGATTGAAGAAATCGTATTTCTTATCAATATCGAGGGGCTGGTTGTAGTAGCCTGAGTCATCGTCATAGAACTTATCGTTGATACCGTCGGTCTTATAGCCCACGTGACGGTACTGGATGTCGCCAAACACATCCCACTGCTCATTGATATGATAGGCGGCTTTCAGATAGACATTCCCGTCAAGTTTGTGGGCATCGGAGTCATAGTATTTGTAGTCACCATTGGCGAGGATCTTCTGACTGACCGATAGATTGGCGACATAAGTGACATAACCGAAATGATTGCCGTCGAAGTTCTGCAGCGACAGTCCGCCGATAACATCCCACTGTTCATCCTTGTAGTTGGCATTCCACACAAGTCCATAACTATGCTGCGTCAGACCCTTCTTGCGCACAAAATCAGAACGCTTTACATTGTTTCCTTGTTCATCTGTTACGATTAGTCCGAACTTCGATAGTTTATTGTTCGGACGAAATTCCTCGTAATAGCCATAGCCGTAGGTATAATGCAGAGAGGCAGAGGTGGACCACTTGTCGCTGATATTCCACGAAGCGGAGAGGATATTGTGATTCTGCCAAAAGTTGTCGGTGGTCTTGTCCCAGTAGGAACCATCGCTCATCTGGTAGCGAGCCGTCACATAGTTGCCGTTGGCATCCTTGGCGAAGTTACCATCCGCATCGTAGGTCAGATACTCATACAACGAGTTATATTTCCCTAAGCCCACGTTCCACATATCTTTGTAGGTCTTGATACCCGTCTGGATGCCATAGGTACCGTCCATCAAACTCATATCGTTGTCGCCTGCTGTGACACCGTTCCAGGCCTGACCCGTACGCTCGAAGTTTCCGATGTTCTTATAGCGGAGCACGAAATCGTCGGATGCCAACCAGGTGAGTCCTCCGTAGTAGGAGCCGCTGCGCCCTGAGGTGCCATGCACGAAACCGTCGGTATTCGTCTGGTGGTAGGCTCCGTCGAGGATGAGGTGGTTCCACAGCAGACCCGTGGAGAACTTACCACCCACGTTGAACGTGTTGAAGGAGCCATACGAGGCCGACACCTCTCCCCCAGCCTGCTGACTGGGTGTGGCTGACGAGAGGGCCACCGTACCGCCAAAGGCACCGTCGCCATTGGTGGAGGTTCCCACGCCACGCTGTATCTGCACAGAACCAAGGAGCGAACCGTAGGAGTTCATGTTGACCCAATACACACACTGATCCTCAGGCGAGTTGAGGGGCACGCCATCGAGGGTGACATTGATACGCGAGTCGGCAGCGCCACGGATGCGCATATAGGTCGTTCCCGTGCCAAGTCCGTTCTCACTCCACGCCAGCACACCCGGTGTCTGCGAGAAGAGCATGGGCAGTTCCTTACCCGTCGTGGAAAATGCATTGAGTTCCGTCTTCTTGATGTTGGTGATGGCATAGGGGGCGTTCTTCTGTGCCCTGACACCCTGGACTACCACCTCCTGCAACTGCTCCACCTTCGTGGTGTCGAGTTCAACGTTTTCTGCGAAACAGTTTGCGCCTGCCAGCGCCATCAATCCTAAAACAAATCTTTTCATACCTTTACTATTACCTTATTATATTATATATATGTAAAGGGGGTGTTCAAATACTATCCATCCCTACGTCGGTATTGTCCGAATCAGGTTTGAGGGTATCATCTCAGCCCGCAACAGCGAGCACCCCTTGATAAATCGGCTGCAAAGGTACACAAAAATCCCTGAACCGCCAAACGATTCAGGGATTTTTTCACCTTGAGGACCTTGCACTACTTTATCGGATGCCCAGGCGGGCCTCAACGACATTGACCACGTAGTCGCCAAGTTTCTCGCACTCATTGATGAGGTCGATGTAGATGGTACCCTCAGCGTAGGTATATTCATGGTTGTTCACATCAATGATGTTCTGCGCCTTGAGTTGGCTGCGGTAGTTGTTGATTTCGTTCTCGATGTTGAACGTGCGGTTGACATCGTACGACTCCTTGCGACCAGACATCAACTGGTTCATCTGGACAAGCGACTGATCAGCGAGTCCCATCATCTGATGCAGGTGACTGTATTGTTTCTCGTTGAAGTGATCCTGCTTGGCTGTAAACTTGCGGTTGATGGTACGGGCCATATTGTAGCAGGCATCGCCGATTGACTCCAACTCGCTCACCTCACGGAGCATGGCACGGATCTTACCCTTCGTGTCGTCAGAGAGGTGGGCATCACTCACGTTCTCCAAATACTGGGCGATCTCCAATTCCATATTGTCGGAGATACTCTCGTATTTCTCGATGCGCGAATAGAGTTTGTTGAACTCGTTGTCACGACTGCCCTTCTTGTTGGAGTCGCTACTGGACAATGTCAACAGTTCCTGCACCATGCCAAACATACGGTGCATACGCTCGGAGAACGAACGGATCTCCTTCTGTGCCTCCAAGACCGAGAGTTCTGGTGTCTTCATGAAACCAGCGGTAATGAAATGCAGGCGGAAGTCTTCTTCCTCATCGACCTTCTTCGGTTTGATGACCCAGCACACGAAACGCTCTATCTGAGGGATGAACCAGATGAGGATGCTGGCATTGATCACATTGAAGCACGAGTGGAAGGCAGCCAGCACGAAGTTCAACTTCTCCGTCGATTCCATATTCGCCATGTCCTTGCCCAACTGGTTGCCAGCATAATCGACCAACCAGATGACACCATCGATGAACCAATGGAAGATCACCAGGATCCACAACACACCAAACACATTGAAGAACATATGGGCCAGTGCAGCACGACGGGCCTGTGTATTCGCAGAGAGAGCGGCCAGATTAGAGGTGATGGTAGTTCCGATATTCTCACCCAGCACCAGTGCGATACCCTGATAGATAGGCATGGCTCCCGTGGAACAGAGCAACATCGTGATGGCCATCACAGCAGCACTCGACTGCACACAGAACGTCATCACACCACCTAACAGCAGGAAGACGATGGTGGTCAAGAACGAATCGGGGTCGAAGGAGCGGAAGAAAGCCACTACTGCCTCGTTATGACCCAGGTCCATGTCCGTTCCCGTGGCTTTCAGCGTGGTCAGACCCAACAACAGGAAGGCCAGACCAAAGAGGAAATCACCAATATAGCGTTGCTTCTTCAGATAGATCAGGATGATACCAAGGAAGAAACCTGGATAGACGGCCTTACTGATGTCAATCGATGTACCAAGGGCCATGATCCAGGCCGTCAGCGTCGTACCGATGTTGGCACCCATGATCACCGAGATGGCTTGCGCCAGTGTCAGCAGTCCGGCATTGACAAACGAGACGGTCATCACCGTCGTTGCCGTTGACGACTGTACGGAGGCTGTAACAACAGTACCTGTAAGTAAACCAGTGAAACGGTTGGTGGTCATCGCACCCAATGCGTGTCGCAGTGCCGGACCCGCCATCTTCTGCAAGGCCTCACTCATCGACTTCATACCGAACATCAGCAGTGCGAGGGATCCCAGAAGCTTGAAAACAACCCAAATTGACATAAAGAAATGCTTTATATTCGAAATTTCGCTGCAAAGATACAAAAAAAAACACAGATTGCACAGATTATCACAGATAATTTTTATCTTTGCAGAAAATTTTCCTGAAACAGTAAAGCAAGAACATGGAACAGACCATACAGATTCACATCAAGAATAATGGGCAGACCATTGAGGTGCCTATTGGTTCAAACCTCGAGACGATCTATCAGGCATCAGGACTGGAAATGCAATACGGTCCTATCTCTGCCCACGTTAATAATAAGGTAGAGGGGATGCACTTCCGCGCCTACAAACAGAAAGAGGTGGAATTTCTCGACATCACCTCCGCCACTGGCTCCAGGGCCTACACAAGAACACTCTTCTTCGTGCTATGTAAGGTGGCACATGAACTCTTTGACCCCTGTAAAGTGGCTATCGACATCCCCGTCAGTAATGGTTATTACGTGAATCTCAATATCGGGCGCCCCATCACCCTCGATGATGCAGGAGCCATCCGCAGACGTATGCAGGAGGTGGTTGATGCTGCTATGCCCATCCATCGCCACGAGACCACTACTGAGGAGGCTATCACACTCTTCGAAAGCCTGCACAACCATTCGAAGGTGAAACTGCTGAAATCCACAGGACGACTTTATACGACCTATTACGACATCGACGGCTATGTCGATTACTATTACGGCTCTCTGCTCACCAACACGTCGCAACTCTACCTCTTCGGGGTGGAGAAATACTACGATGGCCTGTTGCTGCGCCTGCCGTCACGGGAGCATCCCGACGAACTGGGCGAGATGACTCATCAGGACAAGATGTTCGGAATCTTCAAGGAGCACCACCAGTGGCAGGACATCCTCGGACTGCGCACCGTCGGTGACCTGAATGAGGTCATCAGCAAGGGATATTCCTCGCAACTGATACAGATCTCCGAGGCCCTACAGGAGAAGAAGATTGCCCAGATAGCCGATGAGATCGCCCGTCGCAAAGGTACCAAACTCGTGCTCATCGCTGGTCCGTCGTCATCGGGTAAGACCACTACCTGCAAACGTCTCAGCGTGCAACTGGCTGTCAACGGCATCAAACCTGTGAACATCTCGCTCGACGACTATTTCATAGATCGCGAGCACACACCACGTGACGAGAAGGGTGACTATGACTTTGAGCATCTGCATGCTCTGAATCTCCCCCTCTTCAACGAACAACTCACCGCCCTCTTCCATGGTGAGGAGATAGAACTGCCACGCTACGACTTCCCCTCGGGTACCAGTCAGAAGAGTGGCAAAAAACTACGTCTTGGGGAGAACGAGATACTTGTCGTAGAGGGTATCCATGCCCTGAACCCTGAACTGACAGCACAGATTCCCCAGGATCAGATCTTCCGGGTCTATGCCTCAGCACTGACCACCATCCTGCTCGACAACCACAACTACATCCCCACCACAGACAACCGTCTGCTGCGACGTATCATCCGCGACCACAAATACCGTGCCGTCAATGCTAGGGAGACCATCCGTCGCTGGCCCTCTGTCCGTGCAGGGGAAAACAAATGGATCTTCCCCTTCCAGGAGAATGCAGATGCCATGTTCAATTCCGCCATGCTCTTCGAACTGGCTGTCATCAAGAGTCAGGCGGAGCCGCTCTTGGAACAGGTGCCTGAAAACTGTCCTGAATATGCTGAGGCCTACCGTCTGTTGAAGTTCCTACGTTACATCAAACCCATCCCTGAAACACAGATACCGCCCACCTCACTGCTCCGTGAGTTCCTTGGCGGCTCATCATTCAAATACTAAGTGAATATTTATCGTAAGAAAAATGCATATTTGCAAGAATTTGCAAGAATTCCAAGGCAAATATGCATTTTTTGTGTTTTTCCTTTGGCTATTCCGTCAAAAATGAATAATTTTGCAGCGCATTTTGAAAATGCACTGCGAGAATTAGTAATAAAACTAGATAAAATATGGCAGAAGTTTTAGAAGTGAAAGAGTTGGACCAGGTCGTGGTCCGCTTCTCAGGTGACTCCGGCGACGGTATGCAACTCGCTGGAAACATCTTCTCTACGGTCAGTGCCACCGTTGGTAACGGCATATCCACATTCCCCGACTATCCCGCTGACATCCGCGCCCCGCAAGGCTCGCTGACGGGTGTGTCAGGATTTCAGGTACATATCGGTGCAGGGAAGGTATATACCCCGGGTGACAAGTGCGACGTCCTCGTGGCTATGAATGCTGCTGCACTGAAGACACAATATCGTTATGCCAAGCCCGGTGCCACCATTATCATCGACACCGACTCCTTTGGTCCGAAGGACTTGGAGAAGGCACAGTTTACTTCAGAGGACTACCTCGGTGAGATGGGGATTGACCCCGATCGCGTCATCCAGTGTCCCCTCACCACGATGGTGAAGGATTGTCTGGCTGACTCTGGCATGGATATGAAGGCGATGATGAAATGCCGTAACATGTTCGCCCTTGGTCTCGTCTGCTGGCTCTTCGACCGCGACCTGAACCTCGTGGCCAACTTCCTCCGCGACAAGTTTGCCAAGAAACCCGCCATCGCTGAGGCTAATATCAAGGTGATTCAGGCAGGATACGACTACGGACACAACACCCACTCCTCGACGATTAACGTCTATCGCGTGGAGTCGAAGGAAAAGGTGCCTGGACGCTATATGGATATCACAGGTAACAAGGCGACTGCCTACGGTTTCATCGCTGCTGCTGAGAAGGCAGGACTGAAACTCTACCTTGGTTCCTATCCCATCACCCCCGCTACGGATGTACTCCACGAACTGTCAAAGCACAAGTCTTGCGGTGTCATCACCGTACAGTGCGAGGATGAGATTGCAGGATGTTCTTCGGCTCTTGGCGCTTCATTTGCTGGAGCCCTCGGTGTGACATCCACCTCTGGTCCTGGTATCTGTCTGAAGTCAGAGGCTATGAACCTCGCAGTTATCATGGAGTTGCCTCTCGTGGTACTCGACGTACAGCGTGGCGGTCCTGCTACGGGTCTGCCCACAAAGTCTGAGCAGACAGACCTTTTGCAGGCCCTTTTCGGACGTAATGGTGAGAGTCCCATGCCTGTGATGGCAGCCACCAGTCCCACGGACTGCTTCGATGCTGCCTATCAGGCTGCCAAGATCGCCCTGGAGCACATGACACCTGTCGTACTGCTCACCGATGCCTTCGTAGCCAACGGCTCGGGTGCCTTCAAACTGCCTGAGATGGCTAAGCTCGATCCCATCAATCCTCCATACGTTCCTGAGGAGCTGAAAGGCAAATGGACGCCATATATGCGCGCTGAGAATGGTACTCGCTATTGGGCTGTTCCTGGTCGTGAGGGCTTCGCACACATCCTCGGTGGACTGGAGAAGGACAGCAATACCGGTGCCATCTCCACGAATCCTGAGAACCACGACCTGATGACACGTCTGCGCCAGCAGAAGATTGCCAATATTCAGGTGCCTGACCTCGAAGTGGATGGCGACGCTGATGCAGATCTGCTGATTGTGGGCTTCGGTTCTACTTACGGTCATCTGCGCTCTGCGATGGATGAACTCCGCTGCAAGGGCTATAAGGTGGCTCAGACCCACTTTAAGTATCTGAACCCACTGCCCAAGAACACTGCTGACGTACTGAAGAAGTACAAGAAGGTGGTAGTAGCCGAGCAGAATATGGGTCAACTTGCCGCCTATCTCCGCATGAAGGTCGATGGCTTTGTACCCTACCAGTTCAATCAGGTCAAGGGTCAGCCGTTCGTGGTAGAAGAGTTAGTCAACGCATTCGAGGACATTATTAAGAAGTAAGAGTTATGAGTTATACAGCACAAGATTTCAAGAAAGGCCAGCCCCGTTGGTGCCCTGGTTGTGGCGACCACTTCTTCCTGGCTTCACTCCATAAGGCTATGGCTGAGATTGGCGTAGCCCCTGAGAACGTCGCAGTGATTAGCGGTATCGGTTGTTCAAGTCGTCTGCCCCACTATATGGCTACCTATGGCATGAACACCATCCACGGACGTGCCGCTGCCATCGCAACAGGTGCCAAAGTGGCTAATCCCAACCTCACCGTCTGGCAGGTATCAGGCGACGGTGACGGTCTAGCCATCGGTGGTAATCACTTCATCCACGCCAACCGTCGTAACATCGACCTGAACATGATCCTTCTGAACAACCGCATCTACGGTTTGACGAAAGGTCAGTATTCTCCCACCTCACCCCGTGGCTTCGTCTCTAAGTCGAGTCCTTACGGAACCGTCGAAGATCCATTCCGTCCTGCCGAACTCTGTTTTGGTGCCCGCGGACACTTCTTTGCCCGTGCCGTCGCCACTGACGCCAAGGGAACAGTGGAAATCCTGAAGGCCGCCTATGAGCACAAGGGTGCCTCGGTCTGCGAGATTCTGCAGAACTGTGTCATCTTCAACGACCACTGCCACGACATCGTCTATAACAACGAGGGTCGTAAGAAGAACGCCATCTATGTGCGCCACGGTGAAAAACTTGTCTTCGGTGAGAACAACGAGTTCGGACTTGTACAGCAGGGCTTCGGCCTGAAAGTCGTAGAAATTGGCAAGGATGGTTATACCCTCGACGATGTGCTCGTCCATGATGCCCACTGCGAGGACAACACCCTCCAACTCAAACTCGCCATGATGACTCCTGAGGATGGATTCCCCATCGCCCTCGGTGTCATCCGCGACGTAGAGGCTCCCACCTACAACGAGGCTGTCCACGCCCAACTCGAAGAAGTATCCAGCATGAAGAAATACCACAACTTCACTGAACTCCTCGAGACCAACGATATCTGGACTGTAAAGTAACGAGTTTGTAAACTCCACATATCAAACATCCCCGAGACATTGTGTCTTGGGGATGTGTTTTTTTGACTATATATACATTATTTATAATAATTAAGAGTCGAGAGGCCGGAGATAAAAGAAAATGTTTGTACCTTTGCAAGCGATTTCAAGATAACAACAAAAATAAAACCACAAAGAAATGTTTCATATTTACGAAGGCTTCCATCTGGTTGAGACGTATCACAAGATGCGCCATCAGCGGAAGTACAACCCAGACACCAAGCGTACTCTCAAGATTGCACTGGTAGCAATCGTCACCCTATTACTCTGGAACATACCCACCGAGTGGTATGGCATTCAGGGCCTCACCGTCATTCAACAGCGTATCATCGCCATCTTCGCGTTTGCCACGCTGATGTGGATCCTCGAAATCGTCTCTTCATGGGCCACGTCGGTGGCCATCATCGTACTGATGCTCCTGTTCTGCACAGACAGTGGTATCCTACCGATGGTGAATGAAGAGGAGGTAGGCAAGTTGCTCTCCTACAAAGGTGTGATGGCGACGTTTGCCGATCCTGTGATTATGCTGTTTATCGGTGGCTTTGTGTTGGCTATCGCTGCTACGAAGACAGGTCTTGACGCTCAGTTGGCCAAAGTGCTCCTGAAGCCCTTCGGCACACGCAGTGAGATGGTACTGCTGGGTTTCCTGTTGATCACAGGTCTGTTCTCGATGTTTGTCTCTAACACGGCTACTGCTGCTATGATGCTGACATTCCTGACACCTGTGTTCCGTCAGTTGCCCCCAGAGGGAAAAGGTCGTATCGCCTTGGCGATGTCAATCCCCGTTGCCGCCAACCTTGGTGGTATGGGCACCCCTATCGGCACACCGCCGAATACCATCGCCCTGAAATATCTGAATGACCCCGAAGGTCTGAACCTCGCCCTCGGCTTCGGCCAGTGGATGATGTTCATGTTCCCGCTGGTCATCGTGCTGCTGTTCATCAGCTGGCGTATCCTGCTCAGCACCTTCCCCTTCACACAGAAACGTATCGAATTGAATATCGAGGGTGGTATGCAGAAAGGCTTCCATGCCAATGTTGTCATCGTCACTTTCTTCGTCACCGTCGCTCTATGGTTGCTTGACAGTGTGACAGGTATCAATTCTTATACTGTAGCTATGATCCCGTTTGCCGTGTTTGCCCTAACGGGTGTCATCAACAAGCGCGACCTCGAGCAGATCAACTGGAGTGTCATCTGGATGGTGGCTGGCGGTTTCGCCCTTGGTTATGGTCTGAATGCTTCTGGCTTAGCCCATAATGCTGTGGAGAGCATCCCCTTTGGCGAGTTCTCGCCATTGCTTATCCTGATACTCGGTGGCGCCATCTGCTACCTGCTTAGCAACTTCATCTCCAACTCTGCTACGGCAGCCCTGCTGATGCCCATTCTGGCCATCGTCTGTGGTGCTATGGGTGACAAACTCGATCCTATCGGTGGCACACCTACCGTACTGATTGGTGTGGCTATTGCAGCATCATCAGCCATGATCCTACCTATCTCCACACCACCGAATGCACTTGCCTTTGCTACAGGCTTCGTACAGCAGAAAGATATGGCAAAGATGGGTGTCATAATGGGCGTCATCTCAATGTTACTGGGCTTTGGCCTCGTCTATCTGATGGGTACGTTACACCTTATTTAAACACTATATGAAAAGATTAGCACTAGTTATCACCATTTTGCTGCTGGCAACCCTGAAGGTGTCTGCCCAGGAGATTACATCATCCATCACCGTCTATCCGGAATTCCGCCCTGCCACCGTCCATCTGGCCAGCGGACAGAAGATGAACATCCCTCTGGCTAATATTTTCCTGAAGAACAGCGGCCTGCTCTATATGAGCGACAATGTCATCAAGGAGGCTGACATCAAGAAATTGTTACGGGTAGAGTTTGCAGACCGCACCTATATCCGTGTTGACAGCATGCTCGCCTATCAGGTGGATAGCATCGGAGGCGACGCACTCTTCCGCGCGAATGTCATCGACATCGCTGCCTACAAGCAGGCGAGGGCCAACAGTTCGAACATCACTAACCTCGACCTCAATTTCCTGACTGACACATCCGCTTCGCTGAGTTACAACACCATCGAGGCCACCGACAAGTCGGAACTCCAATTCCCGATTTCCCCTGTCTATTTCTACAGGCTCGACAATCAATTTGTGCGTGTGCATGAGCGCCATCTCAAGCGCGCCCTACCCAAGGAGAAGGAAAGAATCATGGAGTCGGTAATGAACATGCCAGGCTTCACCTGGTCTGACGAGAATTTCCTGATGATGATTCTCAAGAAGATCCAATAAATAAAGAAAGGCATCCTGTCGGGATGCCTTTCTTTATAGTTTCTCACCATAGCAGATCGCCACAATCGCCAAAGCCTGGAACGATATATTTTTGTTCGTTCATCCCGGGGTCAATCGCCGCACACCAGATGGTGGCATCCTCAGGCAGTACACCCTTCACCACCTCCAAACCTTCGGGAACGGCTATCACACAAGCAATATGGATTTTCTTGGGTTTGCCCGTTTTCAACAGTGCCTCTATACTTGCAGCCATCGAGCCGCCCGTCGCCAGCATCGGATCGACAATCACCAACGTCTTACCCTTTACACTGGGTGCGGCCAAATACTCCGTATGCACACCCACCTCGGTATGTTCTCGATTCGTGTACATGCGATAAGCCGACACGAAAGCGTTCTCCGCCTTATCGAACACATGCAGAAACCCCTCATGAAAAGGCAGCCCTGCACGCAACACGGTAGCCACCACCATATCTTCCTTCAGCAGAGGAATGTCTAAGGAACCTAAAGGGGTCATTACCGTCTTGGGCTTAAACTCCAAGGTCTTCGACAGTTCATACGCCATCATCTCACCGATACGGGCCACGTTGTGTCGGAACAGCAACTTGTTCCTCTGGTAATTCTTATCGCGCAACTCAGCCATATATTGGTTGATTATCGAATTGCTCTCACTGAAATTGATTATATTCATATCCTTCCACGTTTTAATTTTTGTGCAAATATATTACATGTCACGGGTAAGCATCAGGCGATAGTCAACAGGTGACATACCAATGACCTCCTGTATGCGACGTTGTAACGTGCGAACATTCGAAAAACCTGCTTCTTCAGCCACAACAGCAATGGTATAGTTCGGTTTCTCTCTCAATAGACGCAGGGCTGCAAGCGTACGCAGATTGTCGATGTAAGCATCGGGCGTACGGTGTATGGTCTGATGACGGAAAAGTTGGTTGAGCCTTGCCAGACTCACACCGAGCATTTCTGCCAAGGCTACTGCATCGAAATCTGGTTTCAAATGTGGTCGGTCTTTCTCCACACGCATCTCGATAAGTGCCATTAACTGGCCATCGTCCTGTAGGTCGGCATTACGCTGCCGTTCTATATTTCCTTCCATGATCTCGCGAGCCACTTCTGTACGACGTCGTAACTCAACATCATCTTCCAACCGTTCCGACAGGTCTAGATTGCGACTCACCAAGCGCATCATTTCGTCCTTTAACCGCTCCACCTCCGTTTTCAAGAAGGTATTTTCGTCTTGTAATTGTTTGATTTCCTCCTTAGTCATGATAATTACCTTTATTTTTCAACAATAAAAAGCTGTAAGAAACCACTCAGATTGAGCACCTCTTCAATATTCTCCGTCAATCCTTTCAGGATGACTTTATGGCCATTGCTACGCATATGCTTATAGATGTTGAGTATGATACGCAGACCACTACTGGAGATGTAATTCAGTTCTTTACAGTCGATAATGACGTCACAGTCTTTACGTTCAAATACAGGTGCAAGACTCCGCTCAGCCTGACTGCTTGCTGCATTGTCGAGGTCGCCTACAAGGGCAACCACGAGTTTTCCTTCTTGTTCGCTAATCGTGATATTCATATTTTTACTTTTTAATTATTGTCAAAATATTGTGTCCATCTATGCGCTGGTAAGTCAACCCATCTGTCATCTTGTGAAGTAGCATGATACCCAATCCCCCAGGAGGACGCTGATCTGCTGATATCGAGAAATCGGTTTTGGAGTCTGTAGTAGGATCAAAAGGCTGTCCGTCATCATCGATTGTAAGCGTCAACTGGTTGTTTTCCACTGTTGCCTGAAGTGTGATGGTGGTTGCTTGACCATGATTGATGACATTAACGACAGCCTCTTCTACAGCCAACCGTAGGCGTTTTGCCTCCTTGTCTTCTATTCCAACCAGTCCGGCGACATGGGCGATGTAAGGTTTCAAACGCGAGATGTTATCCATTGAGGCTGGCATCATCAGACGTTCTGGCTGCTCCCATTTGATGGCTAACAGCGTGATATCGTCACTCTGCTCTGCTTCTGCTGCATGGCGACGCACCTCTGCTTCCATTATCTCCACCAGATGCTGTGCTGTTTCCGTACAATGCTCACTGACGAGTTGCAGTACGTGCTTCCTGCCAAACTGATCATGGTTAACATCCTCTGCCTCACTAAGTCCGTCGGTATAAAGAAACAGCATATCGCCCGGCTGCAGTTGAGCCTGCTGCCCCTCATAATTCCAGTCTGATAGTGCACCTACGGGCAGATTTGGCTTAACATTCAGCAGTTGACCAGCGATGACAGGAGCCTCATGCCCGGCATTACAATAGTCGAGATGACCCGAAATAAGGTCTAGAATACCTACAAACATGGTGACGAAATAGCCACCTGTATATTCTTCGCTCAGGTTATGGTTTATGGTATCCACGATGGCTACTGCACTGTCTGCGCGTCGCGTCTCACCTCGGAACATTGCTCGCATTACCGCCATTAGCAGGGC
This sequence comes from Prevotella sp., assembly GCA_017965725.1. Lineage (GTDB taxonomy): Bacteria > Bacteroidota > Bacteroidia > Bacteroidales > Bacteroidaceae > Prevotella. The sequence goes on along the minus strand of JAGCPK010000081.1, from coordinate 2,119 downwards.
TGCAGGCACGCCTTTTCCACTGACATCGCCAATGCAGAAGAAGAGACGATTGTCGCGCAGGAAATAGTCATACAAGTCACCACCTACATCACGGGCTGGTGTCAGTGTGGCATACAAGTCGAGTTTATTATTGAGAGAAGAGAGCGGAGAGTTTAACGATTTCGGCACCATTGCCATCTGAATGGCATTGGCAATCTTCAAATCACGTTCGAGTGAAGCCTTTTCTATGGTAGTCTTCTGTAACTCATCGACAAAAACAGACAGCGATGTCTGCATATTCGCAAAGGCGTCGTGCAACAGACGCACCTCGTCATCACCTTTGATTTTCGGCAAGGGTGACGAAAAGTTTCCCTGTGCCACTTGGTCTGCAGAAAGAGCGAAACGGTGTAAGGGACGTGTTGTTTTCCTAATCTGGTAATGACAGAACAAGTATATGATAACCATACCGATGATCATTACCAACAGGATGATGATGTTCAGCCCACGTGCATTAGACAGTATCGCATCTTCAGGAACCACGATGACCATGACCCAGTTGATGAACTTGATGTCGCGATAGTACAGCCATGATTTCACACCATCGACCTCCATCACACAGGTGCCTCGATGTGACTGCAACGTTATGCCCATGTTCTCGTCGATAGGTGTCATCATGCGCTGCTTGTCAGGATGTATGATGTAGGTGCCTTCCTGGTTGATGACGAATAAATATGATTGGTGTCGCTGTCCTTTTTCATACTGATCATTCATCTTCCTGATATCTTTCATCATTTTGTCTCTCAGACCTTCCAGTGACATGTCAGCACAAAGTAATGCCACAGGTCGTCCCTGACTGTTATGTATAGGAGCGGAATAGGTCAGCAGCAGGCGCTGTCCCTGGTCATCCAGAAGCAGTGGACTCTCGAAATAGGCACCAGTCCAATCGGCTTTGTCGTTTGTCTTCACCATCTGGAACCAATCAGTATCGGGATATTTGTTGTACACGTTGTCAATCCTACCCGTATGTACCGTACCTATCGTGTCGCGTATGGCAAAAGGTACAAAATAACGTCCCATTTTGGGATAATAGTCAGGTTCGAATAATAGTCCGCAACTGACGATGTTGGGGTTATTGTTGACGATGCGCTGTAGGTGATCCACGAATTGTTCCGGGGCATCCATATCTCGCTCAATGCTATACACATTATTCTTTACCGCCACATACACATCAGACAGCCGACGGCGCAATTCCTGACGGTTTTCATCTAGGATACTCAGATAGCGTTCCTCTGCTTCGTTTAACATGTATTCCTTAGCAGAGAAATACAACACAATGGCAATGACTACCATCATTGTCAACACCACCGCCATAATGCGGTAGGTAAGTCGTGATGACAGGGAATTCATCATATCAGGATGATAAAAACTCTCTTCATAAAATCAGGTACAAAGGTAAACAAAAAAAACGGAAGTTCAAAATTTTGAACTGTTTTTTCTCGTTTTTCTTTCTCGACCATCCTACAGAGTATTTCGTCAATTATGCTAACCTACTGACAATGTAACAGTATTAGTCAAGATATGGGGAGAAATAATTGATATGTCGGAGTGGCAAAAGAACTGCCACAGCATTCATTTTTCATTTCTTTAACCTAAAAAGAATTGTGTGCGCGCAAAATATTCTTAATTTTTAACCCCTAATTCCATTTTTCTTAGTAATTTTGCAGCCGAAAAAAATAACAAGGGTAATATTCATTTAAAATAGATTTATAATATGGCAAAGTTAGATTTGACTCAGTATGGCATCACAGGTTCAACCGTGATTGCACACAATCCATCGTATGAGTACCTCTTCGAAGAGGAGACAAAGGCTGGTCTCGAGGGTTTCGACAAGGGCGTAAACACCGAGCTGAATGCCGTGAACGTAATGACTGGTATCTACACTGGTCGTTCACCTAAGGACAAGTATATCGTAAAGGATGCACAGAGTGAGGATAAGGTATGGTGGACCACTGAGGGTTACAAGAACGACAACCACCCCATGTCTGAGGAGGTTTGGGCCAAGGTGAAGGAGATCGCCATCAAGGAACTCTGCAACAAGAACCTGTATGTGATGGACGCTTTCTGCGGTGCTAACGAGGCT